>JAHDGP010000096.1 GCA_020627525.1 Bacteroidota bacterium | reverse complement strand
TATGGAGCTACACATATTGTAAACACAACAGATGATAGCGGGGCTGAATGCCTTCGCCAATTAATTAGTACGTCACAAAATGGTGACAGTATTGTTTTTAATTCAAATATAGATGACAAAAGCCCAATCATTTTAACAGGAGGAGAATTGCTTATTGATAAAAAAGTAACAATTATTGGACACGATGACGTTTTAAATGTTTTGGATGGAAATAACAATTCTAGATTGTTTTTAGTTACTTCTTCTGGAGAGTTATTTTTAAAAAATATTAAATTAGTAAATGGTAATAAGTCAGCTAATTCAGAAAATGGTGGTGCTATTTGGAATGCAGGAAATTTAGATTTAGAAAACTGTGTTTTTGAAAATAATCATGCCTTTTTAGGTGGTGCTATTTATAATTCCAATCATTTTAATATAAAATCCTGTGTTTTTAATAATAATCATGCAGTGAATTATGGAGGCGCTATTTATTATTACGGTTTTGCTAATGTAGACTATGTGCCTATATTTAATGGTGGTGTGTTTACCAATAATTCTGCTCAATTAGATGGAGGTGCTTTTTATAATAATGGTCATGCTGGAAAAAGCAGCCCGATATTTTTAAATAGTATTTTTGCTTGGAATACAGCCGGTGACGATGGTGGAATGATGTTCAATAATGCTAAGTATGGTGAGAGTACTCCTGTGTTTATTAATTGTACAATTACTGGAAATCAATCTTCAGATAGTGGAGCAGTGATAGGTTCTTTAGGTGATTGGGGAATAGCTGTAAATACTTTTTATAACTCAATCATTTGGAATAATGCTTTGAATGGTGGAGAAAATTTTGGAAATAAAAATTCCCAAACCATTCTTGCGTTTAGCTTAATTGAAGAGGTAGATTGTCCTTCAGGTTGCAATTGTTTAGGTGATTTGGGTATGCTTTACAATAATGATCCACAGTTTGCAGCTGCCGATGGTTTTTCAGGAGGAGTAAATTCAGTAGGGAATTTGTTGCTTTCCGAAAATTCACCAGCAATTAACAATGGTGATAACAGTTATATATTAGATTTTAATATTGAAAACGATATCAATGGTGGGATTAGAATTTTTGATGAAAATGTAGATTTGGGAGCATTTGAGTTTAACGAGATAAGTTTTAATAATACATTTGTGCTTAATTTGAAAGTATATTTAGAAGGAGCTTTTAATAAAAATACTGGCTTAATGCGTTGCAATTTGACAAGTCAAGACATTCTTCCTACTAGTACTCCTTTTGGAAATGAAATGCCAAACATTGAAATAGAATCTATTGATTTATTAGAATTGGAAAATGTAGTTGATTGGTTGTATTTAGAATTTAGAACAAGTCCTAATGGTGAAAGTATTTTTGGAAAATCTGTCTTGTTGAAAGATAATGGCATAATTGTAGATTTAGAGGGCGAACAAAATTTTACAATAGATTTGCCACAGTTTAGTAGCTTATATATTGTCGTTAGGCATAAAAATCATTTAGACATAATGAGTCAAGAAATAATTTGGGATGAATCTCAAAGCTTGATCGAATATGATTTTACAACCAGTGTTTCAATGTCTTATGGTAGTTTCCAACAAAAAGAACTAAATGCTTCCTCCGTCGGAATGTTTGTCGGAGACATCAACTGGGACAACTCTATACAAACTTCAGATTATGATGAATGGAAAAAAAGCACAGCCGTACTCCAAACATACAGCCCGTTAGACCTAAACATGGATGGACAAATTCAAGTGACAGATTTTGATGCTTGGTTTGCAAATAAAGCAAAATTAGGTTTGGCAGAATTAGCTATGCATACAGATTGATCTATAGAAAAACCGACATTTCCTCTAAACTTTTTCTTTTTAATACAGGAACAACAGCTCCTTCCGCTGGATAGCCAATAGGTAACAATAAATAAGGCTTTTCATTTTCAGGACGCTCCAAAATTTTAGCTAAAAAGTTTAGAGGGCTTGGTGTGTGTGTCAAAGTGATCAATCCACATTGATGAATAGCAGAAATTAACATGCCAGTTGCGATTCCTACTGATTCTTGAACATAGTAATTTTTCTTTTTCACACCATTTACCAAGTCATAAGACTTTTTGAAAACGATTATCAGCCATGGTGCGATAGTTAAAAATTCTTTGTTCCAATCTGTATCAAAAGGACGTAAATCCTCTAGCCATTCATCAGACATTCGACCGTGATAATTTTCGTATTCTTCTTTTTCAGCAGCCGTTCTGATTTTCTGCTTTAACTCAGGATTCGAAACGGCAACAAAAGTCCAGGGTTGCTTATGAGCGCCCGACGGAGCTGATGAGGCTGTTTTTATAATATTTTCAATGACAGATTTTGGAACTGGATTATCCGAAAAACTACGAACACTACGCCTCTTATCCAGCATTTTATAAAAAGCCTCACTACGTTCAATCATAGTTTCACTTGTTACCGGCGTATATTCATATTTTTTGAAAGATAGTTCCTTTTCCATTGTTTACATTTTTTGCGAATCTACTAAATTATGCTAAATCTTATATCATTTTCAATAAAGAATGTTGTACATAGCTGCAAAAGTTAAATATTTGATGTTAAGCGGTTCTTTGACGGAACTAAAAACGGATCGGACTGACGTTCTAGGGCTATGGGTACAATGTTGTTCCAAATTTTGTATCTTGTTGGATATTTTTTTACAAATACTTTTCAAATGACCAAACAGATTACTTCACTTGAAGACTACCAAAGTACTTATAAATATAGTATTGAAAATCCAGAAAATTTTTGGGAAGAACAGGCAAATACATTTAATTGGTTTAAGCCTTTCGATAAAATATTGGAATGG
Source organism: Bacteroidota bacterium (assembly GCA_020627525.1). Lineage (GTDB taxonomy): Bacteria > Bacteroidota > Bacteroidia > Chitinophagales > UBA2359 > JAHDGP01. The sequence goes on along the minus strand of JAHDGP010000096.1, from coordinate 9,572 downwards.
AATTTTGAAGAACCCGAGATAAAGTGGTTTGTTAATGGAAAGCTTAACATCACCTATAATTGTTTAGATAGACATATTGAAGTCAAAGGGAATCAAGTGGCAATTCTTTGGGAGCCCAATAACCCAAATGAAAATGTGAAGAAGTATACTTTCAAAACATTATTATCAGAGGTGAATAAATGTGCAAATGCACTTAAAGCGAAAGGAATCACAAAAGGAGATAGAGTGATATTTTATATGCCAATGGTGCCTGAATTAGCGATTGGTGTTTTAGCTTGTGCAAGAATCGGAGCCATACATTCAGTGGTGTTTGCTGGCTTTTCTGCCAGAGCTTTAGCAGATAGGGTAGATGATGCGCAAGCTAAAATGATTGTGTGTTCAGATTATAACAATCGTGGGAATAAATGCATACAAGTTAAACAAGTAGTGGATGATGCAATGGACTTGAGCTGCAATAGTATTGAAACAGTTTTGGTACATCAAAATACTGGTGGCGAGGTTAATTGGAGCGATGATTGTGATGTCTGGTGGCACGATTTAGTAGACAATCAGTCTGATGTTTGTGAACCTGAATGGATGGATTCTGAAGATATGCTATTTATATTATACACTTCTGGATCAACAGGGAAACCGAAAGGAGTGGTGCATACTTGCGGTGGCTATATGGTGTATACTTGCTATAGTTTTAAAAATGTATTTCAATATAAGGAAGGAGATGTTTATTGGTGTACCGCCGACATTGGGTGGATAACAGGACACTCGTACATCGTTTATGGACCACTACTTGCAGGTGCAACAACTATGATGTTTGAAGGTGTTCCAACCTACCCCGATGCAGGGCGCTTTTGGAGTATTTGCGAGAAACATAAAGTGAATCAATTTTATACAGCGCCTACTGCTATTAGAGCATTAATGGCTAAGGGAGATGAATGGCCACAAAAGTATGATTTGTCATCAATAAAAGTTTTGGGTTCTGTTGGTGAACCTATAAATGTTGAAGCTTGGGAATGGTACGATAAACATATTGGAAAAGGCAAAGCACCGATTGTAGATACTTGGTGGCAAACTGAAACAGGCGGTATTCTGATCACTCCTTTACCTGGAATCACAGACACCAAACCAACTTTTGCTTCTTATCCAATGCCTGGTGTGCAGCCTGTTTTAGTTGACACAGAAGGAAACGAAAAAATTGGAAATGGTATTGAAGGTTTGTTGTGTATCAAGTTTCCCTGGCCATCTATGTTGCGAACAACTTATGGTGATCATGATCGTTGTTGCCAAACCTATTTTTCTCCTTTTAAGGGATATTATTTTACAGGAGACGGAGCCAAAAGAGATGAAGAGGGCAGGATAAGAATAATTGGCAGAGTAGATGATGTGATCAATGTTTCAGGACATAGAATTGGAACTGCTGAAGTAGAAAATGCTATAAATGCGCATCCTGAAGTGATAGAATCTGCCGTTGTTGGTTTTCCACATGAAATAAAAGGTCAAGGGATTTATGCTTATGTAATAGTAGATGGAAATATTAATAGTAACGATGAATTTATATCAGAAGTGTTAAAGGTTGTTGTCAAAGAAATTGGACCAATAGCAAAGCCTGATGAAATCCAAATTGTTTCAGGTTTACCAAAAACCCGTTCTGGAAAAATAATGAGAAGAATTTTGCGAAAAATCGCTTCAAAAGACATTTCAAATTTAGGTGATATTTCTACTCTGCTAAATCCGGAAGTAGTGGATGAAATTATTGAACAAGCAGGCTTGAAGGCTTGATTTTAATAGAAAAAATGGATGGTTAACAAGAAAAATGTTTTTATAAAAAATATGGTGTGCCCAAGATGTGTGGATACGGTAAGAGAGATTCTTACTAAGTCAAATATTGAATACAACAGCATAGAACTTGGAAAGGTGCAATTGGTGAATTTGATAAATGCAGAACAGGGAAAATTACTTTCAGAAATGTTAGTTGCAAAAGGTTTTGAATTACTAAATGATAAAGAGACAAAATTAATCAACCAAGTAAAGACTTTTGTGATTGAGAAAATTCATTATGGAAAACATAAGAGCAATCTAAATATTTCTGTTGAATTGACTAAGCTTACAGGAAGAGAATATTCAGCAGTAAGTAAAGTATTTAGCAAAGTAGAAGGTTTGACAATTGAGCATTATTTAATGTATCAAAAGATAGAGCGCGTCAAAGAGTTGCTCAGTTATGATGAATTGAGTTTAACAGAAATAGCATTAGAATTAGATTACAGTAGTACAGCACATCTTTCAAATCAATTTAAAAAAGTAACAGGTATGACGCCTTCTGCTTTTAAGAAATTAAGCGATAAGCCTAGAAGTTTTTTAGACGAAATATAGACAAATGCAGAAGGGAAAAGCAATAAAATTGACAGGTAATTTGGTATCAATATTTGGATTGATATTTATGGTTTATAGTTGGGTAAAGTGGGATGATCTTAATATGGTTTTTACTGGTTTGTTTATGGTGAATATTGGTGTGTTTATATACTTATATGGTAAGAAAAATTATTCAGAAAGTTAAGGGAGTTCAGTGAAAGCTAATCTGTGTTTTATCTGTGTCATCTGTGGTGAAAACTATATACAAGTTCATTAAATTGAAGTAGAAGTTGAAATAATGTAACTAATATCCATAATAATGTAAAATTAAAAAGTAAAGAAAGAGTTATATTTGAACAAATGAGCAAGTTAAGGTCATTCCATATTATAACCTATTTATTAACAGCACTGATGTTTTTTACATCTTTGGGGATAAATATGGATATGCATTTTTGTCAAAATAACTTAAAGAGCATTAGTTTTTTTGGTGAAGCTCCAAACTGTCACGAATTGGCATTGAATAAGAAGAGTTGCCACAGCGGAACAAAATCAAGCTGTTCAGCAAATACTGCTGATGCTGCTAAAAAATCCTGTAAAAAAGATTGTTGTAATAATAAATCTCAATTGATAAAGTATGAAGGAGACTTAATCGTTTCTCAAATTTCTATTCCAGATTTTCAAACTTTTCAATTTATTATTGTACCTATTGTTAAGTTTTTGTTTGACAATGTTACAAACATTTCACAGAACAATAAATATCAAAACTACAAGCCTCCCTTACTGAATATTAACATACCCGTTTTTGTTCAGTCTTTCCTTCTATAATATACTGATTTATTTTAATTAGAATACTATTACGCCTTTGGTGGTAATAGTTGTTCATTGATTATATAATAAATTCAGTACACAATGAATATATTTAAATATATAATGGTAATACTTGCCATTATTATGGTAGGCAATTATGTGCATGCACAAGGTCCACCCATCACAGCAGATAAACCCATAATGTTGGGTGGAAAAACGATGGTGGTAAAAACATTAACAGAACTCAGAAATACAAAACGAGGAACATTTGTTAGTGCCCCATTTATTTTTCACTATTTACCCAATTCCAATAGTTTGCTAGGTATTCATATTCCTTTTACAAATTTTAGTTTTGAAGATGATTTGTTAAATGATGGATCTAGCTTGGGTGACATTGGAATCCTTGCAAAATATCAATTTTACAGAAAGGATGAAATGGGTAAAACCTTTAGAATAGTTGCGAAAACACTGCAAACATTACCAACAGGAAAGAGCCACAATATTGATGGTATAAATACGGGCGAATATCAAAGTTATATTGGTTTAATAGCTGGATATGAAAGCATTAAATATGGTATTTCAAATGAACTAGGTTACAATTTGATTCCAGGAAATGATCGGGACGAATTACGTTATAAACTTGGTTTTGGTTTGCCTTTATTAAAGCCTACTTATCCTGTCAAACAAATTAATTTGTACTTTGAATACCAGAGTAGTTGGTTTGTTGAGGCAGAGGATTACTTATTACTGTATGCCCAAGGCATTCAATATGCGAAGGGTAGAATCACTTTGGAAACCGCTATTCAGTTTCCATTGATTCAAAAAGTTTCAGAAAACGAAAAACGAAATTACAGTTTGTTTTTTGGAACTCGATTTGTTTTTTAAAATTAAAAAAATATCAAAATGAAATATTCAATAATAATGATTTTAGCATTCTCACTTTTTGGAATCACATTAAATTCCAATGCACAAAATAGCAATAAAGACAATTTTGAAGTGAAAGTAGATGGCTTAGGCTGTCCTTTCTGCGCTTACGGTTTGGAGAAGAAATTCAAAGAACTAAAAGGCATAAAAGATGTAAAAATTGAAATGGAAACAGGGATAATGAATTTTACCTTTCCAACGGATAAAGGACTTTCTATTGAAAAAGTAGAATCGCAAGTGGAAGAAGCAGGATATACTCCTGTAAGTGTTGTTATCACTAGAGGAAATGGAAAAACAGAAACGTCAGAACGAGAGGTGCTGGAAGAGGTAGCAGAAGAAGCGATTGTAGAGAGTGCATTTTTTGTTGCAGGAAATTGTGGTATGTGTAAAGCAAGGATTGAAAAAGCTGCCAAAGATGTGAGCGGTGTGTTAGATGCAAATTGGAACAAAGAAACTAAAGATTTAATCGTGTCATTTGATGGATCAAAAGTAAGTCAAGAGGAAATAGAAAATGCTGTTGCAAAATCAGGTCATGATACCAATATTGCAACAGCAGACGATGATATTTATGACAAACTACCAGGTTGCTGTCAGTATCGTTAAGAAAAATTACAATTGTCCGCTGTGGTTTGTGTTTCTATTCCACGGGGGACAGTTTGTTTAATTGAAGTTTTGCCTTTACCTCAGGTGAGTTTGTCTACACCAAAAAGTATAAAACAGCCTTAACAGATTGTTGATCGATAATGTAAATAATATTCCATGAGAAATTTAATATTAATATTGCTAACTATTTGTTTGATTTCATGTAATCAAGAAATAAATTGGACCAAAACCAAAAGCATAGATTTAGGGAAGGTTACTCCAATTGGTTTGACTTATGCTAATGGAAATATCTGGTTGGCAGATGGTGATCACAATCAAATAGTAGAGATGAATTTGGAAGGTGTAGTCCAAAAAGTTTATGAAGGATTTGAAAGACCAATGCACATAGATAGTCAAGAGGATGCTGTTTATATTCCAGAGTATGGAACCGATAATATTAGTATATTAAAGGATGGTCAAAAATCGGTTATGGAAATTCAAGATAGTTTGGACGCACCAGCGGGAGTGGCTATTTATAAAAATGAAAGAGCCATAGCAGATTTCTACAACCACCGCATTTTGTATTTTAATGGAACAAAATGGATGTCTTTTGGTGAAGAGGGAAAAGCAAGAGGAGAATTTTACTATCCAACCGATGTGCAAATAACTAAAGATAAAATATACGTAGCGGATGCTTATAATAATCGAGCCCAAGTTTTTGATAAGAACGGAACTGCCGAATTAGTGATTGGAAATACTGATAAATTAAATGCAGCTACTGGTATTTATGTTTCAAGCAAACAAATGTTTTTGACAGATTTTGAAAATAACAGAGTTTTGGTATACGACCTTAAAGGAAAACTGACTCAAACGATTGAAGGGGATTTCGAAAAACCTACTGATATTTTAATGATAGACAAACAGATCTATATATCTTGCTATAAGAGTAAAGAGTTGGTTGTTTATAGTAATCAGAATTAGATTTATTAATAAAATCATTTACTGATTTTAGAACTAAGCTCATATTTTAGATTGTCAAACTTTTGAAGATATGCTTTTACATAACCAACTTTAAGTGGCGACTCTATTAATAAGGGCAGTCTGTTGTCATCATCGGTTGCCCAGATAGTCATAAAGTCTCCTTCGTTGAACACATAACCATCCATCAAAGCAGGTTGGAGTTTTAAGCACCTGAATGTCCCTAAATCTGTTTCAATATTCTCTTTTCCTAGATAAATAATGTAAACAGGATAAGTAGCACCATCCATAATTACATCAACAGGAATGGTGTCATTCATTTCTAAAAGGTTGTAATCAATATTTCTAGTGTAATACACCGCAGAAAGCATATCTTGAGTGCAGCTGTTTATATCAATTTCTTTATCTTCGTATTTCAGTTCACCACGGCGGTAGAAGTAATCAATATGAGTCTTTTGATTATCGTGATCAAAGTTGTATCTTAATTTTTTAGTATAACCACCTTCATTTACATCTCTATCAAAACGAAGTGGTTTTAAGTTTTCTTGATCTAAATAAGATTCATAAACATCATAGACTTTGTAAAACCATTGGTACCTTTTTAAGGTTCTTCCTATTGCTTTTGTGTGAAATACTTTTCTGTTGTTAACTGTTTTTTCTGTAATACTGAAATCGACTTTTCCTGCTCCCATCCAAACAGCTTTCCAGTTGTAATAAACTTTGTATTGTAGCGCTTCTCCTATATCAAAACTAATCTTTTGTTCAATGCATTCATCAGGTAAAGGTTGTGCCTGTAATGATACGAATAATGAGATACCAGTAAACAGAATAACAAAGACAAGCGCCTTAATGTTACAATAAGTTATTGCTTTAATACTATAATCTTTTAATATTATAAGGTTGTTATATTTTGAATTTGTTATTGTCATATTATTTTAAAATTCATTCTATCAAGTCCTTTTTTCTTAGTAAAACTAAAAAGCCAATGAATGCTGGAAATAAAAGATTTACTGTCCAAAGCCCAAAGGCGGCGGCAAGTACTGCAAGAGAATTTGCCTTTACAAAATCCATAAAGTACAAAGCCACTTTGCCACGTATGCCTAGTTCTACGATTGCAATTGATGGAATGATTGTTTGTACAAAAAATATGCTAAAAACCAACATCAATGCAGTCGATAAGTCAACTTCTACGCCCAATGCCCAAAAGAATAGACAATATTGGAACGAAAAGATGACAAATCTCAATGCAGATAATGCCAAAAAGCTACTTAATTCTAAGATCGAATATTTTACAATAGGATTAAAATACGTTCTAGTTTTTGCACTAATTGGAAGCTTTTCTAGTACTTTTTTTAGCCAATTTAGATTGAAATACAAAATAAAAAGCAGAATTGAAGCAAATACAGAAAATATAGTTAGAGATGAAATGAGCGTGGAATCGTTATTCAAGTAAGTAAAATAGAAGCAAATCCACCCAACAAGACCGATGGAAAAGCTCGCAACAATCTGACTGAAACTTCCGACGAGGGTGATAGCGATTCCCTCAATTTTACTAGCATTTTTAAGCAACAAAACCCTGCCACCAAATTCACCAATTCTATTTGGAGTAAACATTGCGAGCGTGATTCCAGCACAAATGGCTTTGAAAGATCTCCATCCACTAATTATTTCAATTTTGGAAATGAGTGATTTCCATTTGATTGCTTCTACACCCCAATTTAATGGCATTAAAAACATTGCTGATAATAGCCAATACAAATTTGAATTGTTTAAGTTGAGCCAAAAAGTAGTTGTTATTTGATAAAAATTTTCTGACTGAATTTTCCTGTAAATAGACCAGACCAATAATAAGAAAATTCCAAGCTTTAAAACTGGAGATAAAAACTTGATTACGATTCGCGATTTACTATTTTGTTTTTCACTCAATAATTGAAGATTAACTCTTATTTACCTTTAAGTAATTTTTTCAATTGCTCAATTTCCTTTTGAAGTTCTTGAACTTGTTTTGTCGCTAAATCAGCATTTTCCTTTTCTCTTTGTGCATTTTCTTTTTCTCTTTGCGCATTTTCCTTTTCTCTTTGCGCATTTTCTAGAGCTAACTCTGCTTCTTCGCGTGCTATTTGTTTCAATCTTATATGGTGATCAATAACGTTTTCTACCTCCTCAATCAGTTCTAAATTATTCCAAATTGTTTCGTTTGCGGCAGCATTTCGCAATCTAATCGCCATCATATTTAGCAACTCATTTTCTTCAAGATGTTTTTCTTTAATTTCAAGTATTTTGTCTGTATCATAAGCAATGTTCGACTGATTAAAAATCTGAAGAACTCTTTCTAATTCTGTTCTTGCAGATTTGTTCATCCGTTTGATTTGAATGATAAAACTATTATGAGTGAGCTTTTCTACAAATTCTTCTTTGGCATCTATTTTTTCAGAACTGATAAGGTCAATGTATTCACGATTTACCTTAATAGCTGGTGTCTTAATATTCTTTAGGTTGAAACCAAGAAAGTAAATGGTCAAGATTGGAAGACTTGTCGTTTTCTGTTTGCCATTTACTTTAATGAGATTCTCTTTTTGGTAATTACCTCCTAGGTATTTTCGGAATCTCAAAATATCACCAGCTTGCTTGCCTTTTTGCAGTTCAATCAAAACCTTCTTGTGCTCTCCGGATTTTGTTTTGATGGTTGCTCTAAAATCCAATCTTAGAATTATGATTTCAAAGCGTTCGGAGCGGGATAATTGTTCTTGCGGTAATATGTTTATTTCAATAATTTCTTCTCCAATTATTGTCGAAAGCAATCTACGTGCAATTTCAGTATCTTCTAAAAGATACTTGAAAAATACGTCATATATAGGGTTGCCAATTCTCAATTGTTTTTCTTCCAAAGTTAATCTATTTTTGTTATTTGATGTAATACTTATACTTTTTGAGCAAGAATCAAGTCAGAGAGCGTAATGTTATTTTGGATTAATATCAATTTGTGTAATGCATCTTTTTGATAGTTATCAACATAGTTTTGGATAATGTTGGAAAGCCAATTTATCTCAGCTTTCAATTTCCAGTGTTCCCCTGACTGATTGTGCAAGACCAAAAACAAACGATTGCTCAGATGTTTTCGGCCTTGCTGACTCTGGTTTTCATAAAGCCATTTTATGAGTGGCAGAGGATCTGCCTTAACGTTCATTAAGTAGTGCTCATAGGCTTTGGGGAAAACCGTCATCTTTAAATCAAAAGGGGTATCATTGATATAGAAGTCAACATATCTATCTTTTTTATTTTTCGCTGGTTGAACAATTCTGTGAGAACAAAATATTTTTTCAACAGCCTTTGCAGACCAAAAGTTATACCACCTATTTAAACAATAATCAAAATACAAATCATAATTAGGATCATCAATAAACAAGTCTTTTACAATTGATAAAAGATCATCAAAAAATAGAGTGTTGTAAACAAAATTTGTTTTTCGATCAAAGTTATTGTTTTGCAATTGTCTCCATTTGTATGGAAAAATATGTCGTTTTTTTAGTTCTTTTTCTGCTAGCCAAACTTCCATTGTGAATTTGTGTTTGTCTTTTGAAACAATTATTTTAATAAGGTAAAGCGATACAGTCTTTCTTTTCTTACAATGCATATTTTGGGAAAATGCAAGTTTTGATACATTGTTTTTTCTTATAATGGGAAAAGGATTCCATATAAGGGAATAATTGGAAGTTTGGTTGAGTGTTAAAAGTATAAAGAGTTGAAAAATAATTGTATATCAAGCTGTTTTTTAGACTGTTAATTCAGTTTTGTTGAAATGTTTAAAAAGTAGTGTGAGTTGGTATTGGAATTGCTATAAATGTTACGTTAATAACGGAAGGTTTTAGCACTCTATCTCTGATTTGAAATGAGGCAATCAAAAATTAAAGGAAGTTGATCAAAAGTAAAACATACTT
>JAHDGP010000095.1 GCA_020627525.1 Bacteroidota bacterium | reverse complement strand
ATCTTTATACTTACTTACAAACTCAACGACTTTTTCTTCTTCAATAACTTGACCATTTATCTTAATACGCTCCCTAAAATCTTTGTAATGCGGCGAAGTATACAATCCAGTTTTAAATCCTGCCTCTTGTAAAACAGAGGCTATTCCAGAAGCCGTAGAACCTTTTCCGTTCGTTCCTGCACTATGAATACTTTTAAACGAATTTTGTGGCGACCCGGTTTTTTCACAAATCGCAATGATATTTGTCAAATCTTTTTTTAAAGCCTTTGAACCGATCCGTTGGTACATCGGCAATTGCGAAAAAAGGTATTCAAGGGTTGTTTGGTAATTCATTTATACTAGTGCTTATGTGAAGTGCATTTTTTGCTTAGTAATTTATTCTATGACCATTACATAGTTACTGTTAGCAAAATTAAGTCTAAAAAATGAAATTTTTTTAGAAATGTCAAGAATTGAATACGGAAATATTTGAGCATATTGGGATTTGAATATAGATGTTAAATTTCGAACTACTCTAATTGGTCTGCCTTATTTTTGATACCTTAAAACAAATACAACGCTGTGAAAAATTCTTTTTACATTTGTTTGGTCGCCATCTTTCTATTTGTTGGATGTAATCCAATCCAAAAACAAGAGGTTGTTCCCGAAAATTTTGTGGGAAAATGGTTTAATTGTGAAAGTGAGGGGTATGAAAAATTCCAAAAGTTGATTTAGCGAAACAAAAAAATCCCCTCCAAATTTTTTGGAGGGGATTTTTATTATTATCAATTTTTAAATTATTGATGCTTATCTAATCTTAAAGGTAAATGTAATCTTACCAGTTTGAACCGCTGGAGCATTCGGATCAAAGTTAAACTTTGCTTCCTTTGCAGCTTTTATAGCAATTCTTTTCAAATTGGCATTGGCACCAACAGAACCTTTTGAAGTATATTCAGCTTCCAATACATTGCCTTTTTCATCTACTTTAATTTTGACAGCAACCTTGCCCTCATTTTGGAAATTTGTATCAACAGGTGGTTTTTTAACCAATATCCTTCCAGCTAGATCAACATTAAAATTACCAGTATCACTCATTCCAATGTCTCTCGAAGGAGTATAAATATCAGAGTTTTGATTTTTGTTTTGCTCATTGGTATCATCTCCCATATCGGCATCAGGCGAATTATTTCCCTGACTGCTATTATTGGTGTTTTTGTTATCTCTTTTTTTGAACAAAGCACGTTCATCAACTTCTGGCTTTTTCTCTTCTTTTTTCTCAACCTTTTTAGGTTGTTCTTCTTTTTTCTTTTCTTTCTCCTTTTCCTTTTCTTCCTTCTTTTTTTCTTTTTTCTTATCTAATTTTTTAGTTGGCAATGCAGGAGCATTTACATCATTAGTCTTTTTAACTTCTTGTTCAATAACTGGTTCAGGAGTTGCCTTTGCGGGCTCAGAAGGAGCTTCCGCTTCTTTAACTTCTTTAACAGGTTCTGGTGGAGTAGGAGCTTCCGCCGCTTTTTCAGATTGAGGTGTTTCTTCCCCCTTTCCTGTTTCCACTGTTCCAAAATTAACAATCAATCCCTTTGACTTTGGCGGTACAGCTTGAATAAACAAAAACCAAAAGCACAACAGTAAAAACAAATGAAACAAGATTGTTCCAATCACTCCACGCTTTGAAAGCTCATCTTCTTCTTGTAGTAAATAACTCATTGATCAGGATTTGTAGCCGCTATAATTTGTAATTCAAGATTCTTCGCAAGGTCAACAACTTTTACCACTTCTTCCCAGGGAACCGTCTTTTCAGCAAACAATGTTACAGTCTCTTCTGGTTTCTCATTTTTAAAATTGGATAAAAGTCCATTGAGGTCTTTAAAATCTATCTTGTCTTTATTGTAATAATATTGTTTATCTGCTGTAATTGCAATATTCGCACCAGCTTTTGCACTGGTAGTACTGGAAGAGCTTGGCAATAGAATTTCAAGCGCATTTACACTAACAAGCGAAGAGGTTAATAAGAAAAATATCAACAATAGAAAAATAATATCTGTCAACGATGACATTTGAAAATTTGGATCTATCTTATTTCTACTTTTTAATTTCATAGCACTGGGTTGAATGATTAATTAATGGAGAAACCCTAATTATTTAATAATACGATCAAAGAGTCGAAAATATTTTAGGAAGGTTTCTAAATTCAAAAACTAATGAGATGGTTCTTGCAAAACATCTAAAAAGGCAACAGAAGTGGCTTCCATCTTGTAAATTACCTTTTCTACCATTGTTACCAATAGATTGTAAGCAATATAAGCAATAATACCAACAGCCAATCCAGCGGCAGTTGTCAACATGGCTTCATAAATACCTCCAGCCAACAATCCAGGATCAATGTTGTTGCCAGCATTCGAAAGGTTGTAAAAAGCTCTAATCATACCAGTTACCGTTCCTAAGAAACCAACCATAGGAGCAACACCAGAAATCAATGCCAATAATGATAATCTTTTTTCCAGTTGAAGCAATTCTAATTTACCAACATTTTCAATGGAAGCTTCAATATCTCTAATTGGTTTTCCCAAGCTCTTTAGACCTTTTAAGATCATTCTTGAAATAGGCGTATTTTCTTGCCTGCAAACGGTCATTGCACCATCAATATTCCCTCCGATCATATAATCTTTTACAGGACCCAAAAAGTCGTCATCCATTCTTGAAGCTTTTCTAATAACAATATATCTTTCTATCAAAACATATATCGCTAATATTGACAATAAGAGCAAAGGAATCATAAAGAGCCCCCCTTTTGCAAGGAGTGACAAAATACTTAATTTAGCGGGTTGGGCAGCCGTCGCTAAGCTGTCTGTTGCTTGGAGCAGTGTTAAATACATAAAATGTGAAGTTGACTTTAAATTAATTTTTATGACAAATATAAATTTAACCAAGGCTTTAACGAAAGTATCTGTCAATTAATTGTTAAATTTCTATTTTTTGAAATGTCAAATATCCTTAAAATATATTATTTATTATAATCAGGAGAGCTTCATTTTACAATACTGAAAAACATTAAACAATGTTCCATTTGACTTATTTTAAGCCTTAAAAATGTTATAGGTATTCGTTTTTTGATACTTATTAAAAAATGTGGGGTAAAATGACAGAACTACTTTTGATTTATACGGAAAAAAGGTCATATTTTCTTATCTTTGTCCATTAAATAAAAGTAATTCGAATGAGTGATCAAGAGGACAGAATTGTCCAGATAAATATAGAAGATGAAATGAAATCTGCCTACATTGATTATGCAATGTCGGTAATCGTATCAAGGGCACTTCCAGACGTTAGAGACGGTCTCAAACCTGTTCACAGAAGGGTTTTATACGGAATGAATGAATTGGGTCTTGTTTATAACAAAGCACATAAAAAGTCAGCGCGTATTGTTGGAGAGGTTTTAGGTAAATACCATCCACACGGTGATACTTCTGTTTATGATTCTATGGTTAGAATGGCTCAGGATTGGTCCTTAAGGTATCCTTTAGTAGATGGTCAAGGTAACTATGGTTCAATTGACGGTGACAGCCCAGCTGCGATGCGTTATACCGAGGCGAAACTAAAAAGAATTTCTGATGAAATTTTGGGTGATATTGACAAAGATACGGTTGATTTTCAACTAAACTTCGATGATTCTCTTGAAGAACCTACAGTATTGCCTTCTAAGATTCCAAATTTACTTATAAATGGAGCCTCAGGTATTGCGGTTGGTATGGCGACAAATATGTTGCCGCACAATATTGTTGAGGTTATAAATGGAACTATCCAATATATTGATAATAACGAAGTTACGATCAAGGAATTAATGGAGAATATTAAGGCTCCTGATTTTCCAACTGGTGGTACTATTTACGGTTTAAGTGGTGTTTTCCAGGCTTATGAAACAGGGCGTGGAAGAGTTGTTGTAAGAGGAAAGGCCGACATCATTGAAACAAAATCTGGCAAAACTCAAATTATTGTAAATGAGATTCCTTATCAAGTGAATAAGGCAATGATGATCCAAAAAACGGTTCATCTTATCAATGAAAAAAAGATTGAAGGAATTGCGGATATTAGAGACGAGTCTGATAGAAAAGGAATGCGTGTTGTTTACGATTTGAAAAGAGATGCAAATCCTAATGTTGTATTAAATCAATTATACAAACACACGCAATTACAATCTTCTTACGGTATAAATAATGTTTGTTTGGTCAATGGTCGTCCAAAACTATTGAATCTGAAAGAGCTTATTAAATACTTTGTTGAATTTAGACACGAAGTTGTTATAAGAAGAACACAATATGATCTAAAACAAGCGGAAGCAAAAGCACATATTTTAGAAGGATTATTGATAGCAATTGACAACCTCGATGCTGTTATCAAATTGATTAGAGCTTCTAAAACGCCAGAAGATGCAAAGCAAGGATTGATGAGTTCGTTTGATCTTTCAGAAATTCAAGCAAAAGCCATTCTTGAAATGCGTTTGCAAAAATTGACAGGTCTTGAAAGAGATAAAGTTAAGATAGAATATGAAGAGTTGATGAAAACGATTAATCGTTTGAAATTCATCCTTGAAAATGAAGGAGAAAGAATGCAGATCATCAAAGATGAAATGATTGAGGTTAGAGATAGATACGGTGATGAAAGAAGAACAGACATTACAATTGATGACAGTGAGTTGAATATTGAAGATATTATTGACAATGAGAAAGTTGTTGTAACAATATCGCACAAAGGATACATTAAGAGAACATCTTTGGATGAATATAGAGAGCAAAGTCGTGGTGGTAAAGGATCTAAAGGTGGAGGAACGCGTTCCGAAGATTTTATTGAAGAATTGTTTATTTCTTCTACTCATAATTACCTATTACTATTTACTGAAAGTGGTAGATGCTTCTGGATGAGAGTGTATCAAGTTCCTGAAGGAAATAAAACTTCTAAAGGTAGACCAATTCAAAACTTGATTCAACTGTCTAATGAGGATAAAATTTTGGCTTATATAAATGTTCCAAACCTTAAAGACGAAGAGTTCTTAAACAATCACTTTATTGTTTTTGCCACTAAAAACGGAACAATTAAGAAAACATCTTTAAAGAGTTATTCTAAACCAAGACAAAACGGTATCAACGCCATTACTATAAGAGAAGATGATCGTTTGTTAGAATGTAAATTGACAGATGGTAAATCAGAAATTCTTTTAGCTAGCAAAATGGGGCGTTTGGCAAGGTTCAATGAATCCAAAGTGAAGTCTGTGGGTCGTACTTCGATTGGAGTTAGAGGAATGACTTTGGCTGGACCAGAGGATGAGATTATGAGTATGGTTGTTATTTTATCTGATAAAATAGAAACAGCTCAAGTATTGGTGGTTAGTGAGAAAGGATATGGAAAACGTTCTCCCTTAGAGAATTATAGATTAACAAATAGAGGAGCTAAAGGAGTTAAAACGATCAAAGTTACCGATAAAACAGGTAATTTGGTTTCTGTGAAAGAAGTGGATAATGATTCTGGTTTAATGATTATCAATAAATCAGGTATCACTATTAGAATGGCTGTTGACGGTATTTCTTCAATGAGTAGAAACACGCAAGGGGTGCGTTTGATCAACCTTGCTGAAGGGGATGAAATTGCAAGTGTTGCAAAGATAGCGAAAACGGAAGAGGATGAGGATGAGAAAAATGTTGAAGGAGTTGAAGATGGCGAAGGTGCTAATAATGAAGCAAGTCCAACTGCTGAAGGAGTAGTTTCTACTGAAAATATTTCAAATGATGATGAAGATGCGGTGACGGATGAAACACCAGATGACTCTGAAGAATAACTCATTTATGGAATTATAAATAGTTGACTGATTCTTATTTATTAAAAAATGCTTGGAAAGTTAAGGATAGCTAGGCTTTTCTTAACTTTTTAAGCACTTTTAAATGAAAAATTATTGGTTTTTTTACTTGAAATTTCATTACTAATATTAAACTAAATTAAAATTTTACAGTCGGTAAAAACTGTATAAATAACAAAATTTCTATAGATTATGAAAAAGTATATCACTCTAGGTATCAGTCTGTTGTTTTGTTCTGTTTTAATTGGACAAAACAATAAGGTACAGACAGCTTGGTCCCAATTATCTTACTATCAAGAAAATAAAGAGGGCAATAAAGAAGCAATTATAAAGGCGAAAGATGCCATTGATGCTGCTTGTGAAAACGAAAAAACAATGGGTGCTGCTAAAACTTGGTTGTATGCAGGTCAAATTTACCATGAATTATCGGCAACAGGCGATGCTGCGGCTGCCGATAAAGCATTTAACGCTTTCACAAAAGTTATTGACCTCGAAAAAGATGAAAAAAGAAAGAAATATTCATCGGATGCTGTTAACTCATTAAAGTTTTTAACACCTGGAATGTACAATTCAGGTTTTGAAAAATATAAAGCAAAAGATTTTAAAGGAGCTTTCGGATTGTTTAGTAAAGTGTTGAAAATCAATGAGATTACTGCTAGTATGGCTAAAAAAGGTTCAACAGCACAAATAGATACTGCTACAATTTTTGCAGCAGCAGCTTCTGCTGATAAAGGTGGCTTGAAATCTGAAGCTAAGCAATATTACAATCAATTGATGGATTTGAAATACGATGATCCTTCTGTATTCCAATCTCTTGCTAAAATTTACAGAGATGAAGGAGATGCTGGAAAAGCTGATGAAGTATTGAAAAAAGGTAGAGAAATGTTCCCTGACAACAGTGCTTTATTGATTGATGAAATCAACAGGTTGTTGAATGAGGGTAAAATGGATGCAGCTACTGACAAAGTAAAAGAAGCCATTGAATTATCTCCAGATAACGCTTCGCTTTATGCGTTGCTTGGAAGTTCTTACCTTAATCAACAAGATTATGGTACTGCTGAAAAAATGTTTACCACTGCAATTGAAAAAGATGACAATTTTGCAGATGCTTATTACAATTTAGGAGTGGTATATTACAATCAAGGTGCTGATATTTCTAAAAAAGCAGCTGACTTACCAATTGGTGACGCTAGCTATGATGGTTTGCTAAAAACATCTGAAGAATTATTGGGTAAATCTGTTCCAATGTTCGAGAAATTCTTGACATTGAAACCAGGTGATATGAGTACAATGAGAATTCTAAAAGAAACTTATCTTCGTTTGAAAATGAATGATAAATATGAAGACATAAATAAAAAAATGGAGGCTGCTGAAAAGTAATCCACTTTTTTAAAATATAGAAAAAAGGCAACATTCGGATCTGTTTCTGAAGTTGCCTTTTTTGTGTTTATAAATCCTTATAAGTATCAATTCAATTCAAATTTGTATTAATTATTTTGATTTGATGCTTACATTATAATTCCTAGTAAATGAAAATTCAAAACTTCCTTCTGTTAATTGTATTTAGTGCAGTGCTGTTATCTTTCAAAGTTTACAATGATGTCATCGACACAAAAACAGATGCCGTCAAATATTTGATGGGTGTATTGCAGGATAACTATGTTTCAGAAGTGCAAACGGAAGAACTGTACCATAATGCTATGAGAGCAGCGGTGAGTTCTTTAGATCCTTACTGTGAGTTTTATGATGTGGAGGAAACGAAAAAGCATTATCAAAAAATGCAAGGAGTTGTAAAAATTGGCATTGGAGTATTTATGTTTTATAGAGATGGATATGCTATTGTTTCAGGAATAAATGCAGGGTCTCCAGCTGAAAAAAATGATATAAGAGTGGGGGATGCTATTGTTGAAATTGATGGCAATAAAATTTATGAATATTTTATAAAAGATGTAGACCAATTGTTACAAGGTGAACTTGATACAGAAGTCAATCTTACAATAAATCGTCCAAGTTTTGGTCAAATAAAAAAAACGATAAAAAGAGAAAATGTATTGAGAAAAATTGTTCCTTATTATGGAATGCTCGATGATTCAATTGGCTATATTAAAATGAATCACTTTTGGGGAATGGCTGGTGATTCTTTAAAATTTGCGATTAATAAACTCGATAGTGATTACAATTTAAAAGGAGTAATTTTAGATTTGAAAAACAACAATGGCGGATCAGTTGTTGAGGCAAGGCGAATCGCAAATTTATTTTTACCCAAAGATAAAGTTGTATTTTATACCAAAGCTAGAAACAAAGAGTTTGAACCGAACATAACTGACAATGAACCAGAATACCTAGATCTTCCGCTCACAATAATTACCAATGAGTATTCTTCTTCTGCTTCGGAATTGGTTGCTGGTGCAATGCAAGATTATGACCGCGCAGTAATAGTTGGCGATACGACCTTTGGGAAAGGTTTGATGCAACATACTTGGAATATTGGCGATGGAACTAGTATGTATTTTACATTTGCTAAATATTATACTCCTTTAAAAAGGTGTATTCAAAAGCTGGATTATTCTAAAATGCATTTAGGCGAACCAGAGGCTTTCTATACAGCAGAATCAAAAAATATTTATCAAACAAATAACAATAGAAAGCTTAAAGATTTTGAAGCTATTGTCCCAGATGTAATTGTTGAAAAAACGAAAAAAATTGATATAGTTAAGAATCTAGAAATTAGTTTTCCAATTTTCGATTTTGTCAATTATTTTAGAAATTCGCATAAATCAATTGATGATCCAAGTAACTTCAAATTTTCGGATGAATATTTTGAGTTGTTTGTGGAATTTTTAAAAAAGGAAAATTACAACTTTTCCATTTCAAGCCAAGGCTACCTCGAATCATTTGAACAAAATCTTTCTGATGAACTAAAACAAAGCTTAGCAAGTGATATTCAAAATATTCGAAAAAAATTGAATGCACAAAAGTTGAAAGAAATTTATATTCATAAAAAGGAAATCAAAGAATCTTTGGAATATTTAATCGTTAATAGGTTTTATAACCTGTCTGGAGAATTTGAATACCTTACAAGAACAGATCCTGACATTAGAAAAGCACTTGATTTAATCTCTGACAGAACAAAACATAATGCCATATTAGGTATAAATTAGTGTTCATTTTTATAGAATGCTTGCAAACCTTTGTCATAAAAGAGGTCAATCTGTAGCAATAGCTGTAATAATCAATATCCTAGAAATTGAACTGATTCACAAAATCAAAAGTAGCCTCTTTAAGCAACGAAAAGCGCTTAATCTCCAAATCCATAGAGTTGAAAAATATACATATATAAGTTTATTTGAATGAATTATTGCAAAAAGTGAGTTTTGCATAGTTTTTGCTTTCAAATAGTGCGTATACATTTGTTTCTTAAAATAATTCATTAAGAATCAAGTTGTGAATATAGATATATTTATATATATTAATTGTAATCAACTAAAATGTAATTGTTAATAGTTTATGAATTTTAATAATGTGAATAAATTTGGTTAAAATAAATCATATATTAAGAAATACCGTAAAATATACTGAATTGATTACTGACCTATACATTACTAAGTGAGAAAGAAAGACTTTGATGAACCCAAAATCAAATAAAGAACATACAATAGATAGAGGAAAGTTGTATTACTTTTTAATATGGACATCTATAGGTGCGAGCGTAACAATAATGCTATCGCAAATTTATTTTGGAAATTTTCATGTCTTTATTGTAGCTTTCTTTCTGTTTGTCAATTACATCATAAGCTTTTTATCTTATAAATATTATAATGTAAAATTAGCTTATCATTTGTATTTGATTGGGAATTTTATCCCTTACAACCTAGCAACTTTGTTTTTTACGACAAATTTGATTGCTCCTATTTTGGTTTACCCACTATTGTTGTTGCTTAGTTTCTACTATTTTGATACAAGAAAGGAGCACATAATGTACTTATTGTTGTGTTTGGTTTCTGAATTTTACTTTGTCTTTGGATTAAATGCAGGTATTGATTCAATAGATTATGCCTTAATAATAAATGGTGGTTTCTTGATTATGTACACAGTTACGACCTACCTAATGAGTGGAATTTATTTGGGTAAACTAAGAGAAACCAATCAAGATTTGATTGAAAGTAAGGATTTTATAAATAAGCAAAATGTAGAGTTGCAAAGGTATATTGATAAAAATATGCAATTGGAGAACTTCAGTTATTTAGCTTCTCACGAATTGCAGACTCCGCTAAACAATATCAGCAATTTTTCAAATTTGTTGGCTAAAAAGCTTCAAAATCAAATATCCTCATCAGATCAAGAACTGTTTAAATTTATTTCTGAAGGAACTGAAAACATGCAGGTATTGATTAAGTCCATGCTGAAATATAATATATTATCTAATGATGAATTGACATTGTCGAGCTTTACACCCAAAGTATTGCTTGATGAATTATTGTATAATTTTAATGATAGAATTATTGCCGAGAAAGCGATTATTGAGGTGAAAGAATTACCAAAAACAGTAATTGCGGATAAGGCGTTGTTTAAGCAAGTTGTATCAAATCTTATAACAAATGCATTGAAGTTTAAGTCTCCTGATAGAACACTAGTCATAAAAATATCTGGTAAGGAACAAAACGGTTTTTGTGAATTTTCTGTTTCTGATAATGGTCTAGGTATTAATAAAGAATACTTCGATAGAATTTTTTTAATGTTCAAAAAACTGCACAATAAAGAGGAATATGATGGGCTTGGATTTGGATTAGCATTTAGTAAAAAAATCATTGAAAAGCACAATGGTCGTATTTGGGTAGATAGCATTGCAGGCAAAGGAAGTACATTCCATTTCAAATTGCCTAGAAATATTATGAAAAAAGTTGCTTGATTTTTAACCACTTCTTGAATAGATAAATACATACCCAATCTCCTTTTTGTATTTAATGGATGATGTTATTCACCAGCTTTAAATTTATAATTTCTGTTAAATTGCATCAATGCGCAGACATTTTGCGTAGTAGTAATTATTATTTTGTATTTTGCATAAAATACCAGAAATGCCCGTAAATCGCAATGCCTTAATACGCTATAAAACCATTGATCAATGTCTACAAAACAGGTATAGAAAATGGACGCTTGATGATATTATTGAAGCTTGTTCAGATGCCCTATATGAATATGAAGGAATAGATAAGGGAGTCAGTAGACGTACAGTTCAGTCGGACATTCAAATTATGCGGAGTGATAAGCTCGGATACAATGCTCCGATAATTGTTTTGGATAAAAAGTACTATACGTATGAAGACCCAGAATACAGTATCACGAATATTCCTTTAACAGATCAAGACTTGAGTCAATTGGGAGAAGCTGTTGCTTTTCTGAAACAATTTAGTGGCTTTTCACATTTTAGAAAATTGGAGGGAATGATTCAAAAGCTAGAGGATCATATTTATTCTAAACAAGACAATCGTTCTGCTATAATTGACTTTGAGACAAATAATTTATTACGTGGTATACATTATCTAGAAAATCTATATCAAGCGATTTTAAAAGAAAACTGTGTTGAAATTGATTATAAATCATATAAAGCCAGAAACGCTGCTAAATTTTTGTTTCACCCTTATTTGTTAAAAGAATACAATAACCGTTGGTTTGTATTGGGAGTCAGAGATAGAGGGAAAGAGATAATGGTTTTGGCTTTAGACAGAGTTGAAGGCTTAAGGATAACCGAAGAACCCTACAGGACAGATAAAAAGAATGACACGGTCGAATACTTTGATGATATCATTGGAGTAACAAATAATTTAAAGGAAAAACCTCAAGAAATTTTATTATTAGCCAATAATAAAAATGCACCATACATCATTACGAAGCCGATTCATTCTAGTCAAAAAGTGATAGAAAGAAGCGATCAAGGGGTGTTGATTTCATTGAAAGTGAAATTAAACTTTGAGTTAGAGCAGTCTATTTTGGCTTACGGTGAAAACTTAAAAGTGTTAAAACCAGTTGTTTTGAGAAATAGAATTTTTTCCAGGTTAAATTTCGCAATTGAAAATTACAAAACAGATTTTTCTGAAAAATCATTATTGATTAATAAGAAAAATTTTCTCAAAAAAGGCTTTTGTAAATTCCAAAGTTTTTATTCAAGTAAAGATATAAATGCAATAGGGTTGTTTTTAAAGAAAGAACTAAATGAAGATGCATTGTTAACAAAAGCTGACTTGTTGCCTTTGTTGAAAGATGGGAATAGCATTAAACAAAATTTTTTAAATAAAAATATAAATATATTTACAAAACTTATAGATGCAGACTTGGTTTTAAAAAAAATCAGCTTGATGAATTCACCTCAGTTAAAAGATGAACTATTGGATTGGAATCAAGAATTGAAGCAATTTTTTGAACAGAAAATTAAGTCGAAAAATTATACAAACTGGAAAAAAAAGGCAAATGGATTTTATGCTGAACCAACTGAGAAAATATTAAAAAATACCTTGAATATATATTTGTTTCTTACAAAATGCGAAGGTAAAACTGGTTTTTGGGAGTGTCTGCCAGGATCACACAA
>JAHDGP010000094.1:9114-12543 GCA_020627525.1 Bacteroidota bacterium | reverse complement strand
AGGCATTGGGTGCATTCTTCTGAAAAAATTATCCAAAGCAAAAGCAGATAACGATCATATATATGGAGTTATAAGGGGAAGCGCGGTCAATCATGGAGGAAAAGCCAAGTCAATAACCGCTCCCAATGCGACCTCCCAAGCAGATGTAATTGTTTCGGCTTATCAAAAGGCACAAATAGCACCTCAAACTGTTACCTATATAGAAGCTCATGGGACAGGTACTCCCATAGGTGATCCAATAGAAGTAAATGGGTTGAAAAAGGCTTTTGCTAAGTTGAATAATAACAAAGAGTATTCGGAAAATACATGTGGAATTGGTTCTGTGAAAACAAATATTGGGCATCTTGAGTCTGGTGCAGGAATGGCTGGTTTATTGAAGATTTTATTGGCTATTAAACATAAAACTTTACCACCCAACTTGCACTTTAACAATAAAAACCAACACATTAGTTTCACAAATTCTCCTTTTTATGTTGTTGATGAAATTCAAAAATGGGAAAATTTAAATATTGATGGTGAAAAGATTCCCTTGAGAGCTGGGATCAGTTCTTTTGGAGCTGGTGGTGTAAATTCACATATTTTAGTAGAAGAGTATTTTAAAGAAAAAGTAAATATTAACTTGGAAACAACTGAGCCACTAGTATTTCTGCTTTCTGCTAAAAATGAAACCCAACTACATATTTATGCAAAGGAAATGCTTCAATTTTTCCAGTCTAACTATGGAGAGCTAAATGTAGAAGATGTTGTTTTTACAATGCAAGAGGGAAGAGATGCAATGGAGCATCGCTGTGCTTTTCTAATCAACAGTATGGATGAGTTGATTCAAAAAATCAATTGGGTAGCAAATAATAATTTGAATCATGAAGGATTATATTTTAATACTCTAAAACGTATTCCACGAGAAGCTGAAAAAGTTGACAATTCATTATCTGAAATTGAAAAAGCTAAAGCTTGGATAGATGGAAAAAATGTAAAATGGAATACCTTAGAATTATTTCCTAAAGCTCGAAGAATATCCTTGCCAACCTACCCATTTGCCAAAAATACATATTGGGCAATCGAGCGAGAACAAAACAAATCCAGTTGGTTGCATCCTTTCTTAGAGTCTAATCTATCAACTGCCAATGAACTTAGGTTTTTGTCTAGGTATAAATACAATCAAAATTATATTGCCGATCATGTGATCAATGATAAGATTCTTATGCCAGGAGTGTTGCAGTTAGAAATAGTTAGAAGTGCTTGTAGTTTTGCAGGATTAGGAAAGGTGTCTGAATTCAAACATGTAACTTGGTATTCGCCTATTACTTTTGAGAAAGAGGATGCCGAGAAAGTTGATTTGTTGTTAACCAATCTGAAGAAAGGAACGAAGTTTGAAATTACATCAAAAAATAAACTTGTAAATACAATGAATTGTCAAGGTCAGGTTTTTTGTAAAAAAATAAAAAATAAAAAGAAGCTCATTGATCTTGAAATAGTAAAAGAAAGATGCCAAAACTATATAGCTAAAAAAGCTTTGTATCAAGAGTTTAAAAGTAAGGGTTTTGATTATGGTAAAAAATTGCAAGTGATCAAAAAGTGGTACAGCAATGAAGAAGAAGTTTTGGTTCTATTACAAATTCCAGATTTAAATGATAGAGAACAATTGGTATTCCATCCTGCTATATTAGACGGGGCTATACAGCCATTAATAAAATTTGATAGCGATACAGAAGATTTATATTTACCGTTTGGAATAGAGTCTATCAAATTTTACGGTGAGCTACCTAATAAATGCTATGCCTATATTTTAAAATCTAAAAATAGCAGTCGGACAATTAAAAAGTATAACATAAAAATTGTGGATACGCATGGAGAAGTAAAAGTTATTATTAAAAACTTTTCAAAGAAGCTAGTTGATACAGATATAAAAGAAAAGAAAAAGTCAAAAACTGATTTGGTATTTCATTCTAAAGAATATGTCCTAGCTTAAAGCGAATACCTGTTAATTTGTCCTTAAATAAATATTACCAAATGTCAAGCAAGCAAGCTTAATTGGTACTTGATGATTGTTTTAATGTGCCTTTTAAAATAAAAAATTCGTATGTCAAAAAAAGACAGTTATACATTATTATTTCACAATGGACTAAAATCAGACAAGTTTGCTTCTGAATATATAAAAAGTGAAAAATTAAATATTATAGAAGTAGAATATGGTAACAAGTTTAAGCAGGTTAACAAGTCGAAATATTTAATTTCAATTTCGGAAGAAGACCATAGTTTGTTATTTAATGCATTACAAAGTTTGCCTGATACAATTTTACAACAGGGTGGGCGGAGAGAGTTTTGATTCAGGGTGTGAAAGAGTTAAGCAAAAGTTTCTTTTCTTTGTTTAATCTATCAAAATCTATAATCAAATTTAAGCAACCCAAAGCGATTGGTATTAAATACGTATATCAATACCATATTGATTTTTGTATTGAGAGCGTTTTTCATGCTGGGCTAAATGGTTTTTTTAAATCATTAAATAAAGAATATCCACAAATCACAGGGAAAGTTATTTCAATACTTGATTCAGATGGAGATGCTGGGGCTTCTTTAAACCCAGTTGATATAGTTGTCAAAGAGCTCTCTGTTGGTTTTGAAAAAGGAGTGAATGAAGTGAAATATGTGGGTGGAAAAAAACAAATTGGGATACAACAAAAATTAAATATTAAAACCAATAAAGAAAATAAAAATGGACTGGTCGATTATGGAGTCTATTTAATTGTTGGTGGTTTTGGAGGAATAGGTAAAGTAGTTACAAAATACATTGCTGAAAGTGTAAAGCAGCCAGTATTAGTAATACTAGGACGATCAAAAGAAAACAAATCAAGAAAAACATTTTTAGAAGAGTTGCAACAAGTAGGGGCTGAGTCAGTGTACATGCAAGTCGATGTGTCAAATGAACATGAAGTGTCGAGTGTCATAAAGGCAGTAAAAGACAAATACAATAAAATCAATGGAATAATCCACAGCGCGGGTGTGCTAAGAGATGGCTTTCTATTTAAGAAAACAGAGAAAGAAGCGGCAGATGTATTGAGTTCAAAAGTATTTGGAACGGTATTTTTAGATAAATATACCCAAGAGGAGCAGCTAGATTTTTTTATACTGTTTTCTTCAATAGTTGGAGTATATGGAAATGCTGGACAAACAGATTACGGCTATGCGAGTTGTTTCCAAAATTCATTTTCGGAGCAGCGTGCAGTTTTAAAACAGAAAGGGAAACGTTTTGGTAAGTCTGTATCCATAGTTTGGCCTTTGTGGGAAAACGGAGGCATGCAAGTTGACAACAGAATAAAAAAAATGAGGGCTAATGATATGACAGTCATATCTGATAAGGAAGGCATTTTGATATTTGAAAAAGCGCTTTCTTCTAATGTTGTTCAGTTAATGGTAAATAGAAGTAAAGCT
>JAHDGP010000094.1:0-9104 GCA_020627525.1 Bacteroidota bacterium | reverse complement strand
AATCCAAAAAAAATAAGAAACCTAAACAAGACTTTGATATTAACAACAAAAACAAACACTCTATGAACCTAAAACAAAATATTTTACAATATTTAAAAAAAGTAGTAGGAGAAGTTATTGAACTCCCTTCGGATAAATTGAAAGTTTCCACTTCGTTTAGTAAGTTGGGTATAGATTCGTTTGCCATTATGCAGTTGAATAATGTCTTGGAAAAATTTGTTGGTGAATTATCCAAAACATTGTTTTTCGAATATGAAACGATTGAAGAATTAGCTGATTATTTTGTAGAGTTTCATGCTGATGCTTTTATGGATAAACTTGGTGTTTCAACAAAGCCTGCAAAATTCTCAAACAAAAAAGTTAAGAAGAAAAAGAAACCTACAAATAAGACGCAAATTGATTTAAATGATTCTAACATTGCCATCATTGGTATGCAAGGCACTTTCCCTAAATCAAAAAACCTTAATGAGTTTTGGAAAAACATAAGTGAAGGAAAAAATTGCATTGAAGAAATTCCTAATAATAGATGGACTATAGACAGTGATTTTTATTCAGAAGATTCAAAATCTCCAGGAGAAAGCTGTACCAAATGGGGCGGCTTTATTGAAGATGTTGATAAATTCGATTCACTGTTTTTTAATATATCTCCCAAAGAAGCTGAGTTAATGGACCCTCAAGAGCGCTTAATGTTGCAGACAATTTGGGCGGTAATCGAAGATGCAGGTTATACAGTTGAAAACTTGGGAAAAAATGTAGGAGTGTTTTTAGGGAGTATGTACAAACATTATTCAAGTGTAGCCCACGGTTCTGACCATCAAGCATTGCTCTCAAGCTCATCTTATTGGTCTTTGGTAAATAGAGTCTCTTATTATTTCAATTTTCAAGGACCAAGTATTGCTGTAGACACAGCTTGCTCTTCTTCATTAACGGCATTGTACCTTGCTTGTCATAGCCTTTGGAGAAAGGAATGCAGTGTTGCATTTGCAGGTGGCGTGAATCTTAGTTTGCATCCTGATAAATATATAGGATTAAGTAAAACAAACATGATTGGCAGTACCAATACAAGTAGGAGTTTTAGCAATGGCGACGGGTATATTCCGGGAGAAGGCATTGGAGCGATAATGTTGAAACCACTAAAAAAAGCAATTGAAGATAAAGATAATATTTGTGGTGTCATAAAGGCAATAAATGTAAACCACAGTGGGAAAACAAGCGGTTTTTCTGTGCCTAGCTTAAATGCACAAAAGGAGTTGGTTGTTAAGACGATAAAAGATGCAAATGTTCCTGTTGAATCAATTAGCTATATGGAATCCGCTGCTAATGGTTCACCCTTTGGAGATGCTATTGAGGTGGGTGCTTTGATAAAAGCTTTTCAAGAATTGACAGATAAAAAATCTTTTTGCGCTTTGGGAAGCATAAAGTCTAATATAGGGCATTTAGAAGCCGCTTCTGGTGTATCACAATTGATGAAAATATTGTTGCAGTTTAAAAATAAAAAAATTATCCCTTCAATAAATGTAGAGGAAGTTAATGAAAACATCTCTCTCAATAAATCACCTTTTTATATAGAAAAAAATATTAAAAAGTGGTCAAATTTAAAAAGTGACAACGGTGGTAAAAAAGTCAAAATCCCCAATAGAGCAGCAATAAATTCCTTTGGTGCTGGCGGCTCAAATGCTTGTTTGGTTTTGGAAGAATACTTGCCTGCTAAAAGAAAAATAGAATTTCAGAATCCTTTACTCATAGTAATTTCAGCTCAAAATAAAGAAAGGCTTTTGGAGAATGTAAGTAAATTGAAGGATTTCTTAAAAGCCAATCAAAAAATTAACTTAAAGGATGTTGCCTATACGTTAGCTTGTGGCAGGTTTGCTTTTGAACACAGGGTAGGATTTATAATCAAAGACTTTAATGATCTTATTTTTAAATTAGATTCGATTTTAAACAATGTCGAACATGCTGATATTTATGAAAATAATTTTGATTTCGATGAAATAGACTTCGATCAAGAAAAAGCGGATAGGCTCTTGAAAAAATATGTGAAAAATAAAAAATATAAGAAGCTGCTAAAACTTTGGGTATCTGGTGAAATATCTGATCTCAAACTACTTCCTCAAAATAAAGGAAGTTATAGAGTTGCTTTGCCTACCTATTCCTTTAATAAAAAGAGTCATTGGATTATTGATCAAAGTAAAAATGAAAAACCAATAAAGCAAAATGTAAATTCACATAAAGACTTAAAACAAATTGAAATTAAACAAGATGTGAATTTAGTTAATGACATCGAAGTAGCTGAAATTATTGTTTTTTTGAAAAATACTTTGGTTGATATTTTAAAAGTTGATAGAGATGAAATTAATGACAATAGAAATTTGCTGAAATATGGAATGGATTCACTTTCAGGTTCGCAATTTTTGAACAGAATTCAAGAGAAATATAAAATGAAAATTTCAGCAAAAAAAATGATAGAAAACCCAACTGTAAACAAGTTCTCTCAACTCATTTTTACTCATTTGAAATCAGGTGAAGATACAGTTGATAGAATAGAGAATGTAGAAAAATCTGATGATGATCATTTAAAGAGTTTGTTGACAGAACTTTCTAATGGAAAAATATCACCAGAAGAAGCATTGGCGTTGAAAGTAAATTGAATTTTCCTACCAGTTGCATTTATTTTAAATGTTCAACTACTTGTTAGTTGGAAAAATACAGCCATGTAATTCAAGAGAAATACACTTTTGATCAGCCTGCCAATACAATTTAAACAACACTATAATATTTTTGATAATCTTAAGGAACAGTTGTTAAACCTCTGTTTCTAAAAAACTAACTTTATGAATAATACAGTAAATCAACCCATCAAAAATCTAAATGAATTTTTTGATACCCTAGTCTTTAACATGGGAGTTGCGCCACTTTCATCAGTCCCTTTTCACTCCGATACAGACTGTATTGAAAGATATTTTTCCAGTACATTTCCACTTCATTTTGCAGTACATGAAGTATCAGAAACAGAATTTCCTCCCGAGGAATACACGCAGGTACACATACATGAAAATCATCATGAAATGAATGCTATTATTTCATCGAATGAACTGGAGTATAGAATAACACTTGGAGAAAAAGATTACCTTGTAAAGAATAATGCTTCTATTTGGATTCCTGCGGGAGTTCCACATTCTGCAAATGTTATAAAAGGAACAGGGTTCTTTTTCGCAATAAGAATTGAAAAGTCTACACCAATACCATCGAAGTATTTACTTAATCAAGTAATCAAAGACAACTAATTTTGTCCGCAATTTTAAAGACTATAAATGATTAAGGTAGTACCAGTTAGAACGAGTGAAGCTGGTCTTATTAATTATTGCTATTTAGTTTACCATTCTAATTCTAATAGTGCGCTTATAGTTGATCCTGGATGGGAGTTTGATTTGATTTTTAGTAAAATATCCAACCTCAACCTTACTATAAAAGGCGTTCTTTTAACGCACTATCATTTAGATCATTCAAATTTAGCAGATCGTTTTGCACGCATTTTTAACTGCAATGTTTACATCAGCAATATAGAATCTACATTCTATAAATTTAATTGTCATAATTTAAATAAGGTAACTACAGAAAACCCTTTTTTAATTGATGATTTTGTTGTTCACCCAATAAAAACTCCAGGGCATACGCTAGGGAGTATGTGTTTTCAAATTGATAAATATTTGTTTTCGGGTGATACTCTTTTTGCAGAAGGTTGTGGGCACTGTATAGATAAAGGTTCAAGTGCAGAGGATTTGTTTAGGAGTATGCAGAAGTTGAAAAGACGAATAGAAGCGGATGTGATAGTTTTTCCAGGGCACTCTTTTGGCGTAAATGTTGGGCAGCATTTTGAGCATTTAAATAAAATTAATATTTATTTGCAATTAAACTCAATAGACGTCTTTGTCAAATTTAGAACCAGAAAGTGTCAATCAATGAATTATAAGTATACTTAGCTTAGTACACTGGAAAGTAAATCTTGTCAGTTTTGAATAGTTCTTTTGAAATTACTCTTCGTTAGCAACTCTTTGAATAGCTAGGCTATTCGCATCGTTTCTGCCTTGAATAATTCCAAAACAAACTAGCCAAATTCAGACAAAATTTAATTTACAGTGTACTTAGAAACGCCTCATAGATAAGTGTCTGAATTTAATTTTTTCTTTCTGAGTTATTTTTGAGGCGTTCCTTAGGTTCATAAATAACTGTCTGAACTTGGTTCGGCAACCTAAACCGAGCTTGCATACATAACACGACATTTCCCTTACAATTAATATTCACAAAATGAAAATTAGACCAGTTTTCTTAAATAATAAAAAGACCATATTTATTGCAGGACCTTGCAGTGCAGAAACAGAGGAGCAAGTTGTAAATACGGCAAGAGCACTTTCTAAATATAACATTGATTTATTCCGCGCTGGCATTTGGAAGCCAAGAACAAGACCAAACAGTTTTGAAGGAGTTGGCTCAATTGGACTGACTTGGTTGAGTCGAGTACAAAAACAATTTAATTTGAAGGTAGCAATAGAGGTAGCCAAGAGCGAGCATGTTGCTGCTGCATTAGAACATAAAATTGATGCAATTTGGATTGGTGCTAGGACCTGTGCGAGTCCTTTTGCTGTTCAAGAAATAGCCTCTTCCCTAAGAGGGGTAGATATTCCAGTTCTTGTTAAAAATCCCATCAATCCAGATATTGGACTTTGGATTGGTGCGATTGAACGACTTGCTAAAGCTGGTGTAAAGAGAGTTTGTGCCATTCACAGA
The DNA here is from genome assembly GCA_020627525.1 of Bacteroidota bacterium. GTDB lineage: Bacteria > Bacteroidota > Bacteroidia > Chitinophagales > UBA2359 > JAHDGP01. The sequence goes on along the minus strand of JAHDGP010000094.1, from coordinate 4,319 downwards.
GGCTTCTCTTGTGTAAATGATAATATCTATAGAAATAATCCCTTGTGGGAACTTCCTTTAAATTTAAAAAAGGAAATCCCATCAGTACAAATAATATGTGATAATAGCCATATTTGTGGAAATCGAACGCTTCTTAATGATGTTGCAAGAAAAGCAATTAGCCTAGGATTTACAGGATTAATGACTGAAGTCCATCAAGATCCTGATAATGCGTGGAGTGATGCCAAACAACAAATAACCCCTGATAATTTTGGTCTGATGCAACAAGAAGTTAAGAACCTCAATGTCACAGAGTTAGATTTTTTAGAACAGTTTCGGACAGAAATTGATGAGATTGATGTCAACTTGTTAAGCTTACTCAATAATAGAATGAACCTTGTAAAGAAAATTGGTATCGAAACAAAAGAAGACAATACCATTCTGAAACAAAAACGGAACAATGAAATAATAAGCACAATGCTAAAGACAAATAAAAATTTGGAGTTGAATGAACAGTTTATTCATTCTTTTTTTGAATTTATATACAAAGAATCTATTTATGTTTAAGCTTTGGCATTATTGACATAGAGTTAATATTCTGTAAATGATTACTTTATTAAATTGCTCTGTTCAAACTTGCTTGTCATTAAGCTCTAATATGGGCTTTGCTTTTCATTTGATAAACCTATCTTGAAGATTAAGACTTTGAGCTTATCAGAAATTTGAGTTCAAATAAAATAAAAAACAATTTTGATCTAAAACCAATTTAGTTTACTTTTGGGGTACAATAAAATATTTTCAGTCAATAGGCATACTGTTAAAGAGTTTTAACCAGTCCCTCTACTTAGGTTATTTATTGCCTGCGACACTTATTTATCCCCCACCACATCACTATTTTTTTGCTAATGTAGATAATTGAGATTTGCATTATCAATAAAGCTATATGTAGCCTAACCATCCACAAAATTGATTTAGTTTATTTATTTGACCGTAAATACTGATATAGATTATTTAACATTTAAAATTTGTTTGCTTATGACAAGATGAATGAGTTTTTTGAGATTTTCAATTTTTGATATATCTGGAAAGCTAAGTGATTGTGCGAGATCGAAATAGTGCGTTTGAAGCAGTTGCGCTTAAAAAAAATGATTTTACTGTGGTTAATTAGTAAAGTCGAAAAAAACAACTAAAGAGAGAGAGCATTTCAGTAATCTCTCTTTTTTTATGCCCAGCTCTTATGGATTTTGCTGCCCTCTTCACCGTTGTGGATCGTTAGGTGCGTTTGTATCTCTTCCTGTAATTCATCCACATGAGAAATAACTCCAACTATTTTGTTTTCTTTTCGCAGCGATTGGAGTGTTTCAAAAACAATTCTCAAAGCATTTTTATCCAATGACCCAAAGCCTTCATCCAAAAAGAAAAAATCAGCTTTTTCGCCATTGTGTTGATTGACAATATCCGAAAGTGCTATAGCCATACAAAGGGAAGCTTGAAATGTCTGACCGCCCGAAAGGGTTCGGATGCTCCTCGTTTTGTTTTCATTCATTCGGTCTCGAACAATGATTTCATTTGCAGGACTTAGCTCCAAACTAAGGTGCCTGTGTGTCAGTTTTTCAAAGCGTTTATTAGCGGCAATACAGAGGTTTTTTAATTTCAAACTGGCAACATAATTGACAAAGCCCTTGCCTGTAAATAACCTTTTTAGAATCTTTATATTTTCTTCTCTGACTCTAAGGGCTGCCAATTCTTTTTCTATTTTTTGTTTGGATTTAATTTTTGTTTGCAAACCTTCTATTTCTTGTTTTAACTTTCCAATCTTTTCATTCAAGCTTTCTAAATTTGTTTTGTGATTGGCTACTTTTTCTTTCAATGCCAAATGTTCTTTTTCGTCATATTTGATATTGCTTATGTTTTTTTCCAGTTGACTTTTTTGTGTCTTTACAATATTGTATTGCTCAAAAAAGTGGTCTAATTTTTTTCTACTACTCTCAATGTCAATATTTAGTGCAAGGGTAGCAATTATTTTTTCTGAATTTTCGAAAGAAGATTTTTGTATTTTATCGTTTAACAATTTTGTTCTTTTTTCTAACGATAATTTATTTGCCGCAAGTATTTTTTCTTTTTCTTCAATTCTTATGGAAAGGTTTTTTATTTTTTCAATAAATGTTTTTAGTTCTTTGTCTGCTTTTGTAAATATTTCTTTGTCCTTATTAAACTCTTTTATTTTTTGTTGGATATTTTTTTCGTCTGTATTTTCAAACTCCTTTATTTCCAATTCTTTAATGTTAAACTCATTGTGCTTAATAGATTGTTTTTTTAGATTAATGTCGTTTTCTATTTTAGCAAAGGCTTCTTTAAGTTTTTCTTTTTGGGTGGATAATTTTTCTTTTTCCTTACGGAGTTTATCTAGTTGTTTTTGAAGTGTTTGTTGGTTGTCTAATTGTTTTTGTTCCGCTTTTAACTGTTTTTGTAGAACAGTAGTGTCAATGTTTTTGGGATCGATATCGACGAAGGGGGATTGGGCAATCAATTCCTTTTCAGTGGCTCTTTTCTCTTTACCTGTTTTTATTATTTCTGTTAAACTTTTTGTAAATTGTTCTTCTTGAAATTTTGTTTGCTCTAGTTCTTTAATCGCCTTTTGAATATTGCTTTTGTCAAGTTTTAAAGCAGTTTCTTGTTTGGAGAGCGTCGCTTCTTTCTCAGCGACTTACTTAGCAGTATGTGGATGAGGATGTTGCAGGGAGCCACAGAGTTTGCAAGGTTCTCCGTCTTTGAGTTGTACCGAAAAATCACTTAGTTTTTTTTCTGCTCGCAACTCAATTACATCTTTTTCTAAAGTGCTTATTTTGTCTTCAAGTGCTTTTAAATTTGTGTTTAAATCCACAATCAAAGTGGAAGATTCAAGCAGTCTTTTTTTATTTTTTGGTAAATATTTTTCTAATATTTTACCTTCTTGCTCCTTTATCTTGGAAATTTCATTTTTCGTTTTTTTATGACTTTCCAATGCTTGTTTTATTTCTGTATTTGTTTTTAAATATTCTCTTAGCCAATCCGTTTTTTTAATGTGCTTTTTAAAATCAACTTGAGTTTCTGCAGAGTTTGCTTTTTCAGCTTCCTCGATAGACTTGCTTAAAGGCTGCATTTTATTTTTATCAAAATCATTGATGAGTTCTTTTTGCTCTGATAAGTTTTTCTCGTGCTGTTTTATTTGCTTGTTGAAATCTTTTATTAACTTGATGTATTCCAAGTCATTACATTTTATCTCAAGCGTTGCGAGTGTTTCGTGTTTTTCTTCTAATTCTGTAACTTTCTTTTTATAAACAGACTCCTGGTTTTCTAACTCTTTTTTGTCATTGTTTAATTTTATTAATAAACTATTTTCTGTTTTAAAATCCCTTTCTAAGTCGTCAATTCTATTAATGTCTTCCGCAAAGTTTGTTTTGCACTCAATAAAGTAGTCGAGTTGCTTTTTTTCTTTTTCTTTTTCGAATAAATTTTTCTCAAGTTTTAAAAATTCTTTTTCCGTTTTTTTAAACTGCTCTATATTTTCAAAGAAGCTATTTTGTTCAATCAAAGCTTTTTCCAAAGGGATGATTTCTTTCTTACTAGCGGTAAATTCTTTACTTATTTCAGCTTCTGTTTTTACTTTTTCATCAATCAATGCTGAGTTGACATTTTCCAATTGCAACAATTGCCCATTGTGATGGTCTATGGCAGACTTATTAGGTGTTTCGAGTTGTTTTATTTTATAGCCTAAATCAAATTTTTGTAGTTGAAATATTTTTTCCAACATTTCCCCACGCTTGTTTTCCGTCAGTTGAATAAATTCTTGAAACTGACCTTGTGGAATAATAATGGTTCGTTTAAAATTTTCATAATTAAGCCCCAAAATATCTTCCGCTGATAAACTATTTGGTATCCAATCGTTTTCTCCTTCAGACCAAGTATAAGAATCGTGTTTGAGTGTTTTTACCTCTTCAAACTTTTTAGCATTTCTTTTGCCTTTAGTAACAAACCTGTATTTTTTATTTTCCTTACCACCAATAAATTCAAAATCAATAAATAGTTCATTGGATTTTAGATTCATCAAATTATAATTGGCACTGCCTCTTTTTTCTTTTAAACGTTCAGACTTTTTATAGAGGGCAATAATCATTGCTTCCAAAATGGCAGACTTGCCACTTCCTACGGCTCCAAAAATGCCGAAGAGCTTATCTTTTGTGAGTTCAGTAAAATCAATAGACTGCTCCGTCTGATACGAATAAATGCCTTTGATTTTTATACTAATGGGCAGCATGGCAAAAATAACTTGTTAACGAATAAAACAAATATAAGGCTAG
>JAHDGP010000093.1 GCA_020627525.1 Bacteroidota bacterium | reverse complement strand
CTTCACCATACAAAACAGAACACTGCGTTGTAGGGTCCATTGGGAAAGTTATACAAGGATTTGGAGCTGTGTAAACATCTGTTGCTGTTAAATTACAGGTTGGGGCATCTGTGAATGAAACCGTCACATCTCCTGAAGCACCATTTGAAGATAAATCATTTAAAACAACTGTTTGTGGACTTCCAGTAATTGGTTGAAATGCTCCATTTACGACTAATGCGCCACCAGCAGGTGCATCATTGTATTCAATAAAAATTTCTTGTGAAAATGTATTATCAAATGGATCGCAAGCCGTTTGACCACCTGCCGTTACACTATTGATACTACAAACTGACTCTGGAATACAAGCTGAAAAACTTGGTAAACTATAATTGATTGTTACATCATCTCCTAGAGGTGCGCCATTAAAATCTGCATAAGCAATCACTATTTGATAAGGTTGTGTAGGATTAAATCCTGTATTGTTTCCAGAAGTCAATTCACCTCCAATTGTAGTTGGACCAGTACTTGTAATTGAACCATTAAAATCTATCCACGGACAAGGAAAACCGCCACAAATATTTTCTATTCTAAACTCAAAAGTAATCGGATTTGCTGCTAAATCTCTTGTTGTTTGAACATCAATATCAATCAACATACAAAGCGCGCTGATGTCTGTAAAAGGCAATGACTCAGTACCAAAAGACGCTCCGACAAAAAAGTCTTGACCAGCTGCACTTCCAAACAAGGTTGCTCCGTCTGCAAATGAGCCATTCAATCCTCCACCACTAAAGGCACCAGGGGCTCCAACAAATAAAGGCTCACTAACTGTTCCCGCAGGACAAGCTGGACAAGTGATTCCAGAAGGTGGTGTTACTTCACAAGCAGTAAAGCTAGGCATACTGTAATTGATGCTTACATCGTCTCCAAGTGGTGCACCATTAAAATCTGCATAAGCTATCACAATTTGGTACGGTTGATTTGGATCAAACCCTGTATTGTTTCCACTGGATAGTCCTCCACCAATTGTGGTCGGACCTGTGCTTGAAATGGAAGTATTAAAATCTATCCACGGACAAGGAAAACCGCCACAAATATTTTCTATTCTAAATTCAAAAGTAATGGGATTTGCTGCCAAGTCTCTTGTTGTTTGAACATCAATGTCAATCAACATACAAAGATCATTTATGTCATAAGGTTCAGAGTCTGTTCCAAATATTGCCCCTAGAAAGAAATCCTGACCAGCTGCACTTCCAAATAGCGTTGTTGCATCTGCAAAAGATCCATTTAAGCCGCCGCCTGAGAAAGCTCCAGGTGCCCCCAAATATAAATCCACACTTTCTGATCCGGCAGGACATGCAGGACAGGTAGCCCCTGTTGGCGGAGGTGGTGCTTGACAAACATCAAATGTAGGTGTACTGTAAGTAACCGTCACATCATCAGCAAGTGTCCCTCCAAAATATCCAAAAGCAATCACAATTTGATAAGGTTGTGCAGGATCAAATCCTGTATTGTTTCCAGCCGAAAGGTTTCCTCCCAAAGTAATTGGACCCGTTCCAGTTACTACTGTATTAAAATCTATCCATGGACAAGGAAAGCCTCCACAAATATTTTCTATTCTGAATTCCAATGTTATTGGATTTACAGCCAAATCTCCAGTTGTTTGCACATCAAAGTCAATTAACATACAAAGATCCTCTAGATTTTGTGTTGGCAATGCATCTAAGCTGAAAGATGCACCAGTGAAAAAGTCTGTTCCACCTGCTGCACCAAATAGTGTAGTAGCATCTGCAAAAGATCCATTTAAACCACCTCCAGAAAAGGCTCCTGGTGCTCCAACTGCAAGGGCATCGGAGTTTCCCGAAGCACAAGTACCACATTGAGCAGACATATTATTATATGGAAAAGATACACTTAACAACAATGCGCCCAATAAATAAAAGTAATTTTTTAGTTTCATATTTTTTCTAGTTTAGATTTTGCTTAATTATGATTTATATTTCAAATAAATTCTAAATGAAGTTGTATTTCTTAAAAACTAACTGTTAATGAACCAATTATGCTGGGATGCTATTCACATTTTACAGTCAAAGCGTTATAAAGTATTTTTCTTTACAATATATATTTAAACTTTGGGTATATACTTGATAAATATACTAAAGCAATTGTTACTTAACAGGCACAATTGCAAGTTAATTCTTGAATATTAATACTTTTATTGAGATCTGTTTTGATTTTGTTAACAATTTAATGCTTTTTATTAAACAAAAATTAATTACAACTATATAAAGTAAACTTAAAACTCAATCACTAATTAAAATTACTTCAAATTTCGTGCTACAAATTATTAAACTTTACAATATAAACATTCTTACTATTTACAGTTTTCATTTGCTCAATATTTAACTGAATCAATCAATTGCTAAAAGATATGAGCAGCTCTACAAATCCTATTCGGTTTGTCGTGAGTATGTGTAATTGGTTTTGTACTTTTGTTGCTTGGAAAAATATTTTATTCACATAGCTTACAATGGATTTCACTATCGAGGATGGCAGAGGCAAATTAAGCGGGTCAAAACTGTTCAGGGAATAATTGAAGAAAAGTTGTCTAAAGTGTTTGGGTACCCAATAAATGCAATTGGTTGTGGACGAACCGATGCAATGGTTCACGCCAATCAATATGTTTTTCACATTTGGTTGAATAAAAAAGTCGATTTTGATTTTATATTTCGAATGAATAAAGTTTTGCCAAATGATATTGCAGTGTATGATATTCGTTTGATGCATGAAGAAGCGCACGCTCGTTATGATGCCACAAAACGAACTTATAATTATTTTGCTCATTTTTTTAAAGATCCATTGTTTGATGGTATCAGTGCCTATTATCTTTTGAATGAATTGGATTTTGAAAAAATGGCACTCGCTACAAAATTATTTTTAAAATACAATGATTATTATGCATTGTGCAGAAGACCTGATTTTAATAAACACACACTTTGCGAAGTAAGTAAAGCAAACCTATATGTAAATGCACGAAAAAACAGGTTTCGTTTAGAAATAAGCTCTAACCGTTTTTTAAGGGGAATGATTAGAATCATCGCTTTGCGTTTAATAGAAATTGGGATGGGGAAATTATCTTTACAACAATTAGAATCTTATCTAGTTGATAAAAAGACTGAAAGGGTTTTACACGCTGCTCATCCACAAGGGCTCTATCTTTCAAAAATTGAATATCCATATATTAAATTTGAAGATCGAGCTGGTTTTGTCGAAACTTTATCGCAGGGTTTAAAGTTGCTTCCCTAACCCTTTTCCCATTTTGGTAATACTTTCCCAAAAACGATCCTCCTAAATGTAAATTGCGTCCTAATTCCATTCCATAATAACAATATTTTACTATCGTAAAACATTCATTACAAATCAATTACAGCTATTTCTTTCATCAAACAAGAACTGATAAAGAAAACGGTACCTTATTTGATCACAAACAGGCAGAATAGTTTATGCTTTCCGCCAAGCCAGCATTATACTTATTCCCAAATCCCTTTAGACAAATAAACACATTATTACTATAAAGTTGGTTTTAAAACACTGAACCCATAATTGATTGACCTATCAATCTGTATAGATTCATTTTTCAAACCACTTAACCAATATAGATACATTGTATCTACTAGAAAATTGAAGTTCATTTTCAAAAAAGAATAAAATATAAATGCAAACATTAAAAAAAGCATTGTTAATATTTTTGGTCAGTAGTTTATCTTTTCCTGTCTTTGGTCAGACTTACCAAGACTATTTAGGAGCGGGAAATGATGTTGGAATAACTGTAACAACCAGTGACAACTTTGATCAAAACGCTGGTGTAAATTTAATAAATGGAACAGCGCTTATACCAGATTTGTACGGTGCATCTCGTTTCTTATCGCAAGCAAGCTTAGGAGCCAATTATGAAGACATTGAACTGGTAAGTCAAATAGGAATAGAACAATGGTTGGATGACCAACTAGCAATGCCTGCCTCTTCTTATCAGGATACTTATAATGAAATTTACAATAAAGCCTATCATAAAATTGGGCAAGCTTATGGTTATGATTCTTATAATATTGATCGAAGAGGTTGGGAACATATGCCAAGTACCTTTTATGAAAAGGTTCTGAGAGAGGAGGATGTTCTTAGACATAAAGTAGCTTTTGCACTTAGTCAAATTTTTGTTGTTTCCATAAGGGTAAGTACCTTTTCAAGAAGAGGAAAAGGTTTAGCTGATTACTATGATGTTTTGTATCAAGGTGCCTTTGACAACTTTCATGATGTATTAAAGGAAGTTAGTTTACACCCTGTAATGGGCTACTATCTCAGTCATTTTCAAAACAAAAAAGCAAATCCAATTACAGGTTCATTACCAGATGAAAATTATGCAAGAGAAATCATGCAACTTTTTACTATTGGCTTGTTTGAAATGAACAATGATGGAAGTTATAAACTTGATGCCAATGGAGAACGAATTTCCACCTACGATATTGAAGATATTCAAGAAATGGCTAGAGTTTTTACAGGTTTATGTGGAGACAAATGGAATTTAGATGCCTATCCAAATAATACGGGAAGTCCAGGGTTTAATAGAGGGTCAAACGCTTATGATTTTACAGTTCCAATGGTGATGTATCAAGATCATCATGATACAGGTTCCAAAAGAATGATTGATGGTTCTACGATTGCTGCTGGTCAAAATGGAATGAAAGACGTTGAAGATGCAATTGCAGTACTGTTTAACCATGACAATGTTGCTCCATTTATAAGTATTCGTTTAATTCAGCAGCTTGTAAAATCAAATCCCAGCCCTGAATATGTAGAACGAATTGCCACTATTTTTAATGACAATGGAACTGGGGTAAAAGGAGATTTAAAAGCTGTTGTCCGTGCTATACTTATTGATCCTGAGGCTCGTGATTGCGCTTGGCTCAATCATCCAAAATCTGGAAGGCTACGCCAACCAGTTGAGCGATTGACCAACCTCTTCGCTGCTTTAGATGTTAACTCTGCTTCAGGCGATTTGTGGTATAATGATTACGGTCATATTTTTGACAAACTAGAACAGTCTTTTTTAGCCTCTCCTTCGGTATTTAATTTCTTCACTCCTTTTTATTCGGAGTCTGATTTTATTGCACCCAATGACATGGTGTCTCCTGAGTTTCAAATTTTAACTTCAACTACTGCAATTAGAAGTCTTAACACCATTGAAGACGCTTTAAAAATAAGACCTTTTCCGAATAGAACCACTGTAATCCTAAATGCAAACAATGATCCAGTCATCGGATACAATGCGGATGATCCTCCGTTTTTTGATCTTACAGATGAAATTGATTTATACAACAATAATGGAACAACTGCCATAGTTGAGCGATTTAATATTGTTTTATGTAATGGGCAATTATCAAATGGCACAAGAAACGTTATTGTAGATGCTGTAAATCAAGCAGCACAAAATGATACTAACTATGATGCAGAAGATGCAATCAATGATGTTTTGTACTACATGATGATGTCGCCTGATTATATGATTTTAAAGTAATAATAAAATGAGCAAACACCACCATTTCAATAGAAGAAAGTTTTTAGGCACAACAATACAAGGTTGTGCATCTCTGGGTTTAACAACCTTATTTTCAGGTATTACAAATATGGGATTACTAAATGCAGCCGCTGCTGCCAATCGACCATTTTTACCACAAAACGATTACAAAGCCATTGTTTGCCTGTTATTATCTGGTGGAAATGATAGCTACAATATGATCGTTCCTAAAGGTCAAAATGAATACGCTGAATATGCTGCTGTCAGAACAAACTTAGCGCTTCCTCAGCAAGATTTATTGAGCATCAATCCAAATACCTCTGACGGCAAAGAATATGGATTACATCCAAACTTGGTAAATATTAGAAATCTATTTGAAGATGGGAATGCCGCATTTATTGCTAATATTGGCGCTCTGGTTCAACCTACAACCCTATCTGATTTTAACAATGAAAACAGTCTTCCAATTGGATTGTTTTCGCATTCAGACCAGCAACAACATTGGCAAACTTCGGTTCCGCAAAACAAAAACGCTTTAGGTTGGGGAGGAAGATTAGCAGACATTCTTTATATGAATAATAGCAATCAAGATGTATCAATGAATATTTCTTTAAGTGGCATTAACTTATTTCAAAGAGGAAACATCATCAAGGATTATTCCATTGAGCGTTCGGGAACGGGAAGTGTTTTAGTTAACAATTCACACAAAACAGATTTTTACAATAATTTAAAAAGACAAACACTAGACAATATCTTGGATCAAACTTATCAGAACATTTTAGAAACAGCTTATTCAAATGTAATAAGTGATTCTAAAAGCAACTCGATACAGTTTGGTACCGCTATTGGCAACGGAACACCACTAAATACAGTTTTTCAGGACGATCAATTTTCGCAAAGAATGAATATGGTTGCCAAAACGATTGCTTCTCGTGATCTTTTAGGAGCTAAAAACCAAACTTTTTTTATTGAAATGGGCGGCTTTGATACACATGATGATTTTCTAGTAGATCATGCTGCTTTAATGTCAAACCTAGATGTTGCCATCAAGGCATTTTATGATGCAATGACAGAACTTGGGATGGAAAACAATGTTACTGTTTTTACCATTTCTGATTTTGCCAGAAAGTTGGTTACAAATGGCGACGGAGCAGATCACGCCTGGGGTGGTCATGCGATGGTTGTTGGTGGAGATGTTAAGGGCAAAGATATTTATGGTACTTATCCTGATTTATATTTAGGCAATTCGTTAGACACAGGAGCTGGTAGACTTATACCAACGACCTCTTGTGATGAGTATTTTGCAGAATTGGCATTGTGGTTTGGAGCATCGTCTTCAGATTTGTACCAATTGTTTCCAAACCTAAATAATTTTTGGACACCTACAATGGGGAATTATCCGATTGGATTTATGAATTAAACCAGTAGTACATTGAAAACTAAATTTCTATCTATTTTGACTGTTGCTTTTCATTCTATGCTATGGCTCGTACTCAACTTTGTAGCTCTGCTACAAGCTTCCGTGCGGTCCTTGAATTGAACGAAAATCAACTATTCACAACAGACATTTATTTAATTTTCAATGTACTAGTGCAAAAACAAACTAATGAATAAATACATTTTACTAATTATAATTACATTTTCCACATTGCCTTTATTACTAAATGGGCAATGCACGGACAATGGCAATTATTGGAATGATAGTTGGATTTCTTGCAATGAAAGATTTAGCCCAAATTATAGCAGAGGATATTCTCACTGGATACTGTATGAATTTGACACAAATCAGGGAATTGGAGGCAGTCATGTTTGGAACGCCAACCAACTTGGTTACAGTGGATGGGGAGCAAAAGAAGTCATCATTGATTACTCTACCAATGGTTATACTTGGATAGAGCTGGGTACTTTTCAGTTTCCCAAAGCAGATGAATCCGATACTTATGCAGGTTTTACTGGACCAGATTTCGGAGGGGTCTCTGTTAAAAAAATCTTGGTTACCATTGTTTCCACACATGAAGGATCGTCCTGCGTTTCTCTTGCTGAAATGCGTTTTGCCGTTGATACTACCGTTTGCATTGGTACGCCAGATGTTTGTGATGTCTGTAATGGACCAGGGGAGCTTACTTGGTTTTTAGATAGAGACTTAGATGGTTTGGGAGATCCAAACACAACCATATTGGCTTGTGAAAAACCCTATGGCTATGTAGACAATGATTTGGATGAATGTGATGATGGTTTTCTTGGCTGGAGCGACGTAGCTGTACTTTTTGAAAATAGTGGTTGTACCGGTTGCCACGGAGGGCTGAGTGGTGGAGCAAGTGGATTGAGCCTGACTTCTTATGAAGGCTTTTCAAATGGAGGGGATATTTGTGGTCCTGAAATTCTTACTGGAAGTACTTTGTTAGATATTGTCACTATTAAAAATTATGAGGCTTGTGGATATGAAATACCCGCACCACAAATGAACAGTCGTGCAATGACGCCCTTGACACAAACAGAAATGGATATGATCCAAAAGTGGATAGATGGTGGCGCTCCTGAAAGTTGTAAGGATTATGTAGAAAAAAATGTGGCTATTTCAGTGAAAGCGATTTTACAAGGACCATTTCAAAGTGATATTAGTAAAATGAGAACTGAACTGGCAAGCCAAAGTATGATTCCATTGGAACAGCCGTATAATACAACACCATATAATTATGCTGGTACAGAGTCTCTTTCTAATACACACAGCCAAACCGTTGATTGGCTTTTACTTGAAATCAGAGATGGTATTGATCCTACACAAGTATTACAAACAAGAGCGGTTGTCTTATTATCCAATGGTACAATTGTAGGTACAAATTATTCCAACATTTTGAACTTCCCAATAGCCGACGGAAACTATCACGTTTCTTTGAGACATAGAAATCACTTAGGGATGATGACTAAAAATCCTGTTTACCTGAGTAATAATGGTTCAGCTCAATTAATAGACTTTACAAATCCTGTAACACAAACCTGGGGCAACAATGCTCAAATTCAATTGGCAAATGGAAAAATGGCAATGTGGGCAGGAGATACCAATGGAGATAAAAAGATTATTTTTCAAGGTCCAGCCAATGAACCTAATGCTATTTTCTTAACTATTTTAAGTGACGATAGCAACTCAAACATCAACATCAATTATATAAGTGAATATTATTGCAATGAAGACTTAGACTTGAATGGAAAAGTGATTTTTCAAGGAGTTGGAAATGAAGGGAATGTTTCCTTCTTCTCTGTCATTCAACATCCAAACAATTCAGGTATAAATATTAACTATATTATTGAAGAACAGATTCCATAGTTTGGTACAAATACATTTACAAGAAAAACAAGGTCTAAGAGCAGCTACTTGTTATTCAATAAAAAGCTGCTCTTTTTCTTTTTAATCTCCTTTTTAATTCTATTAATTTTTGATAAGTTACTCAAAAAATTAAAAGTTGATTGTATGCTTTCTTTCATAAACTTGAAATCCAAAGTAAAGAGCGCTTTGAAAAAATTAACAATGGAATATAAATATAGCTTTACTAAGTGTTTGTATTTATACTCCCAGACATTAGGATTTAGAAAAGTTATCAACAAATTATTTTGAAGATCTGGGTAATATTGGGCTTTTTCCTGATTGAGTCGTTCTACCCTATCATGACGAATGGAAGCATTTGAGCATAACCCAACTTTAAAACCGTGGTACAATACTCTGTTACAATAATCATTGTCTTCACCTCTATAAAAAAACAAAGGATTAAATCCACCAATCGTTTGAACTGTCTTTTTAGGCAGTAACCAGGCTGCTGCATTTATAAACTCAACAGAATACAACTCTTCTTTTTTATCTGTTAAATATTCTTTGTTTAAGCCTTTCACGAAAACTTCAAATCGCTTATCTAAATTTTCTCCAGTACCATCCAAATGAATAGGACTGATTATTCCATAATCTGTATGCTTTTGATGTACCTCTACTAATTTTTTTAGTGTAGCTGCACTCTCTTTTTTATCATCAGCAGGATTGTTATAAGCATCTTGATTAAAAAGATAGACATAATCGGTTTTCAAGTGCTTTCTGTAAACCTATATTATTGGCTTTTCCAAAACCCAGGTTTTCATTTGAATGGATAAGTTTCACACTTGAAAAGCGTTTTACTATATCCCGTGTTTCGTCTTGCGAATTGTTGTCAATAACAATAATTTCAATTTCGAATACACCATCTTCATTTTCACACAAAATACTTTCTAAACATTTTTCAATCCATTTAGCACCATTATATGTAACAATAATAACATTTACAAAAACTGAATTCAATAAGCTTGAACTTTGCATCTTCAAATTTAAGGAATGACTCAAAAATAACTGTCTCTTTTCAAATATTATTTATAAGACATTCCTAAAGAGAATATTAGAAAAGAAATGTAACTTTGTTCATTAATCATTCAATTACGATTGCGTCTTTCATCCCAAATAGCTGTTGTTTTAGGAGGTCGAGGATTTAACTCCTTGATCAACTTATTGTTTGTGCCTTACTTGGCTCGTGCATTGCCATTAGCAGATTACGGTTCATATGGACAAGTAATTATGGCAACGGATTTCGTAAAAGGAATGTTTGCCATTGGTTTGGCGAAAATAATCACGGTGCATTTGGCTAAATACAAATCCAATAGTGGTCAAGTTTTAGGAAGTAATTTGTTTTTGGGATTATGCAGTGGTATTATTGCTGTGGTGGTTCTTTATCTCTCTACTGACCTAATCGCTAACAAATTTGAAAACCCCGATTTAACTGGCTATTTAAGAATTTATATTTGGAGCATTTTGTTTTCAATTCTGCTGGATTCAATTCAAACGTCTTTGGTATTCTTTGGAAAAATAAAGCAATCAGTCTCCGTATTGGTTGTAGGCAATTTGTTTAAAATTGCATTTTTAGTATTAGCAATACAAGTATTCCATTCCATGAACCTTATTTTTGTTGGACTTTTACTAGCAGCTATATTACAATTTTTACTGGCAGCATTTTATTTACCACGCCACAAATTAAAAGTTAATTTTGAATGGGTAAAAGAACAGTTCAGAGATGGATTGCCATTAGGCTTTAGTACAATTGCAATAATTTTAGCAACCACTGTTGATAGTTTTATGATCAGTGTTTTTAAGGGAACAGAATCTTATGCAATTTATAGAAATGGTATTATTAAAATTCCTTTTTTAGATTCTATTTACCATTCTGTTTCATTGGTTGTAATGCCAGCTTTGGCAACTATGTATTTCGACAAGCAAAAAAAACAAATCGTCGCACTCAAAAGACGAATAATAAGTCAATCGGCTGCTTTGATGTATCCACCACTTATATTCATTTTGGTGTTTCACCAACCACTTATTGTTACCTATTTGTCTGAAAAATATGCGGAAAGTGCATTCATCTTTTTCTTGTTTAATATTATAATGTTTTGGCAGATTAATTTTTACCAAGATTTATCTCTAATTGCTCAAAAAACGAAGTATATTTTTGGTACCTTTTTTCTAGGATTTTTGATAAATGTAGTTTTAAATTATCTATTGATTCCTCAATTTGGCTTGATTGGTGCAGTATCTTCCACTCTTGTTGTTTCCGTTGTGGTTTCAACTTTACTATTCACTAAAACAATGCAACTATTAGAATGTAAATTCACGGATTTAGTTGACTTAAAAAAGCTCTTCAAAACTTTCATCATCCCAAGTGGTATAATGGCACTTGTATATGGTATCTACAACTTCGTCCCTAATTTAATTTTCTTATTATTTATAGGTGGCATTGGTGTACTGGTAAGTTATTTCATTTATCTAAAAAATGATTTGTTTGAGAAAGAAATCATCATACACCTCCTTAATAAAATTCCATTTTTGGGCAGTCGTCTTTTACGTTTCATCAAATAGAACAGTTCCAATTCTTTCATAGCATTCTCATTATCGAACGCCCCTTGTTCGATACCGGACTAAATATATAATTAACATATATATTTAGCCCTAAATTTCAACAACTTACTTATTGGCATAGCTATTGGCAAAAATAGATTAAACAATGAGTAATGGATCGCACCTTAAACCATACCGAAAAATCGAATAGCAAATTCAAAGCAATTAGCATTGCAATTTTACTGTTTGCATTGATTGCGGCAACTTATTACTATTCCGTAAATAATTTTCTAAAAAAGAAAGGTAAAGCAATAGATTTCCATATCGTAAAAGTAGAAAAAGGAAATGTTAGGGAAACCTTGACAGCATCAGGAAATGTCATTGCCTCTTCGGAAGTAGTAATAAATGCGCCTATAAAATCTGAGATCGAAGATGTGTATTTGTCAACAGGTGCTGAAGTAAAAACAGGCGATTTAATTTTAAAACTAGAGCAGAGTTATACTAGTTTAGAATATGAAAGATTGGAGGATGAATTATCATTGCGGAAAAACAATATTGAAAAACTAAAATTGCAATTTGATAAAGACTTGGTTGATTTAGAATATCAAGATCAAATTAAGGCACTAGAGTTAAGTGAGTTGGAAGCCAAACTCGGTGACCAAGACCGCTTGCTTAAAATCGGTGGTGCAACAGAAGAAGAACTAGAGGCTGCGCAATTAAAATTGAGTATTGCTAAAATTGAAAAATTGATGCTTGAGAACGAATTAATGTTCAAACGTCAAGTAAACTCAACTGATAAGGACAACTTACAATTGGAATACAACATCCAACAAAAAAGACTAAAGGAGCTTGGAAAGAAACTACAAAAGGCTTCAGTTAAAGCAATAAACGCTGGTGTTATTACCTGGATAAATGAGGACATTGGAAAGACTGTAAATGAAGGAGAACCTTTGGTTAAAATAGCCAACCTTAACCGTTTCGAAGTTGAAGCAACTACTTCTGATAGAAATAGTAAAGATTTACAAATTGGACTTCCAGTTGAAGTTCGCATCGGCAAAGAGCGTTTGAAAGGCTCAATTTCCAGAATTCTTCCAGAAATTATAAATAACACTATAAGTTTTACCATCCAACTTGAAGAAGACAATCACCAATCTTTAAGACTGAATTTGCGAGCAGAAATATACATCATTATTGATGAAAAAACAGCTATTTTAAGAGCAAAAAGAGGCGCTGCACTT
>JAHDGP010000092.1 GCA_020627525.1 Bacteroidota bacterium | reverse complement strand
GCTCGAACCTGGGACCCCCTGATTATGAGTCAGGTGCTCTAACCAACTGAGCTACAAGACCGATTCACCATCTCTGACGAATCAAGACCGCAAAAATAGTAAAATTGATTCTATTTTCACAATACATTTAATATTTTAATTGTTAAGATGCTCGATTTAAACAAAACCTTGCAGTTTACACTGTATCTAACTTATTTTCACCATAAATAATTCCCAAAATATCAAAACACACCCTCACTTCGCCCGACTCGTCCAGTTACTTCCTAGTAATGGTCAAAGAATAGATTACCGATTTAATAAAGAGATTTTTTGATACGCAAATCAAAAAGACGAATGCATAGCAGGGCTACGGAAAGGCTTTTTGATGAAGTGTATCATTAAATATCGCAGTTCAAATCGGTAAGTTATTCTTTAACCATTACTTTTAACCCGAAAGCGCCAGGGCAAAAGCGCATCCGCACCAGCATAGTCAATCCCAACCCTCGGGCTACAAATAATATCCTTTTCTTTTACAGCTATACTTTCCTCTCCCTCCGAAACAGAACGATCACAAACCCAAATCACGGGACCAGCCAACGAAGCTAAATCCAGTGAACGGTCTATACCCAAAGCCTTCGTCAAGCAACCAGGACCAGCCGTAACATTGTATTTCAATTGCGACATATTCCTGCGCTTCAACATTGTCTCAATACCCGTTTCTGCACTAATTGCCCGAATCAGTATAGCGTCTGCCTTATCTACTTCATTGGTAACAATATTGAACATAAAATGAATGCCATAACACAAATACACATAAGCCACACCGCCTTCCGCATACATCGTTTCAGTTCTCTTAGTGCGTTTATCAGGATAGGCGTGGCAGGCTCGGTCCCTCGCTCCACAGTAAGCCTCAGATTCTACAATCATCCCGCCGCAAACAGTGCCTTCCACAACGGTATACAGATATTTTCCTAGCAACTCTTTGCTTATTTGAACAACATCTTCCCTAATATAAAATGACTTCGGAAGTGCATTTGCCTCTAATGATTTTAATATGTCTTTACTTGCTTTCAATATTTATTACTATTCAATATAATCGCCATAAAAGGCAAGAGCATCAATTTAAATTTCATCTTTAGAATTTTAAAACACAACAAACCTTTTTACACCTGAGTAACTGATCTGTGACTGAGCAGAACCTGATGGCTGAGCAAAGTCGAAGCCAAGAGTCGAAGTGACCACAAAATACACCCCACAACCAAGCCCTAGTTCAGACATACCAAAAATATTTTCACCAGAGTTAAAAATACCTTCATAGATAATACCTAGATTTTTACCACTAGAGTTGTAAATGCTAATAATTCCAAAACACGGTTCTGACAGTTCTACACGGATTTTACTATGAACTGTGGCAGGATTTGGAAAAACAGAAATATTCGGTTCTGCAAACTCAATAGGCAAAATGGCAGTGATGTCAGTCGAATCATTCATCGTCGTATCAATATCCACAATAGTTGTGTCATTCATTGTTGTATCAATATCCACAATGGTGGTGTCAACGATGGTCGTATCGTTTGCCATTGTATCAATAGGGTTTCGTAAATAAGATAAGTCCATATCATACATGGATCTGCCATACGTTGCTGCTAATAGTTTTTTTGTTGGAGGATGATAACTCAAGTCCGAAATTACTAAATTTGGTAGGGACTCATCTAAAATATCCCAACTTTCACCGTCATTTAAACTTACAAAAACACCTACATCAGTAGCTATATATAGCCATCCCGTTGAATCAGGGTCGACAATCAAATCATTGATTGGTGTTTCGGGAAGGTTATTGGAAATATCTATCCAATTCTCGCCATCGTCTTCTGTTTTAAAAATGTGTGGCAAGTATTCATCAAATCGGTAACCCGAAAAAGTAACATAAGCTTTGTTTATGTCTTTTGGATCAGTTGCGACACATGTAACCCATCTTTCAGGCAAAGTATCTGATAAAATCTTCCACTGTGCCCCACCATTAAGGGTTCGCCAAACATTGCCATCATCTGTACCTGCATATATAACATTATTGTCTAAGGTTGAAACATCAATGGTAGTGATGGTTCCAAAAACCAAGTTGCTTGGCGGATGTTCATTGCTTAAAACATTACTAATACTATTCCAACTGGTTCCTCTATTTGTTGATTTGTAAACCTTCTTGCCACCCAAATAAAGTGTGAATTTTTCTTTGGGGTCCAGAACATAAGGCGTATTCCAATTGTATGCTGAACTTGGAGTTGATATGGGGCTAAATGTATTTCCTCCATTTGTAGAAACAGCAAGATTGCCATATTGGTATTCAGCATACATATACTTACTATCCATAGGGTCAACTTTGACAGTAAATCCATCTCCAAAATAAAAGCTTGTCCAATTGTCTATGTAACCTGTCTTTGTACCTACTGTTCCATTGTCTTGTGACCCACCATAAATTTTATGTGGTTCATTGAAATCAATTTCACATTTATAAAACTGAGTAATCGGAAGGTTGTTTGCATGGTTCCAAAACTGACTTCCACTTTTATTGGTATAAATGCCACCATCATTGCCCAAAACCATTGTATCTGGATTTGTTGGATGGATATACAATGCATGTTGATCCAGGTGAGCATTGTTGCTTGTCTCCTGCCAGCTTTGCCCACCATTATTGCTTTTATACAAAGCCAATCCCATTGCATAAACTTTATCAGAATCTTGAGGATCTACAGTAAGTTTGCCAAACCACCAGCCATAGGAAGAGTAAAAATAAGTGTCGAATAAGTTGGAGTTTGTAGAACTTATCCAACTGTCTCCATTGTCCTCACTTTTATAAAATCCTTTATAGTAACCTGTTTCATCGGCAGCAACAACATAAACTATATTAGGAGAGGAAGGTGCAACAGCAACACCCATTCTGCCGATATTTTCTTGTGGTAATCCATTTGTCAATTTTTCCCAATTGTCTCCGCCATCTGTTGAGCGATAAATGCCGCAGCTATTGCCTCCATATTTTCTATATGAAACTCTCCGCACCCTTTCCCACATACTTGCATAAATAATATCAGGATTATCAGGATGAATACTCAAATCAATACCACCTGTCGAGTCAGAGACATACAATACTTGCTCCCAACTGTCTCCGCCATCTGTTGTTCTGTAAATACCTCTGTCTGAGTTGTTGCCAAAAAGATTACCCATTGCCGCTACAAAGACTTTGTTTTCATCAGTGGGGTCAATGACAATTTTACCAATACTCCTGGAGTTTGGTAACCCTATATATTTCCAGTGTTTACCAGAAGCCGTTGATTTATAAACACCAACACCGTCATAAGTCAATGAGCCGCCTCCGGCATTGGCTTCTCCTGTTCCAACATACAAAACTTCTTTATTGCTCTGAGCTACGGCAATGGCACCAATCGAAAGTGTAGCCTCATTGTCAAAAATAGGATTCCAATTTTCGCCAAAGTCAATGGACTTAAAAACTCCACCTGATGCGGTACCCGCATAAATTGTATTTGCATCAGAAGGATGTACTGCTATATCCGAAATCCTTCCACCAATATTTGTCGGTCCAGCAAAGTGCCAAGTCTCTTCGGCAACTTTATGCTGTTGTTTTTTTTTTTGGATAATTTTTTTGCGTTGTTGAATGGATTTTAAGTAAGCTTCATGATTTATTTCATTAAAAGGAAAAGCTCGTTGTTTGAAAAAATAATCACTAGGGATTTTTTTTCCTTCGTCTTCAAAGGCAACTTCTTGTCTTTTCTCTGAATTAATATTTTTATTGTAAAAATAATATCCACCAAAAAGAAAGCAGAGACAGAAGACCAAAGTTATAATTGCTGATAATTGCGATTTCACAAAATACGTTTTTTGATTGCTGAAAAATTCAAACATATAAGTACTGAGTTGCACTCCTTCTAATATTTACGATGCTAATAATAAATTAAATGCAAATGAGATACAAATTTATTTTTTTGAACGTTAGGTACGTGAATTAAAGTAATCAAGTACAGTGAAATTTCTTTACGAGTTACTTGTACATAATTGAAAAATAATTACAACAGTTATGCAACGAAATTGTAATTTTGTAGTCAAATAATTGATATGAATAAAATCCTTCCTAATATACTACTAATTTGCTCAATAATGTTTCTATTGAGTACCATTTTTGTTGTTGGACAAACTCAAGAAGATGTTGCTGAGGTTTTGGAGTTGGCAACTTTTAATGAAACAGTAGAAGGCTATTTTAAGAACAAAATACACATAGTAAAAAATGATGTGTTGGTTAAAAGTTTAAATGGTGAGTTAAAACCAAGAGGGATAAGAATTTCAAATAAGGTAGATCTTTTTGCTAGAGGAATTGTCAATCCTGTAGAAATTGAAACGCTCATTTTGAAATCAAAAAGAGCAAAAGTCATCTACCACATTGATCAACATAGAATCAAATGCATTCTAAAAAAGAAAAAATCGGATGGCGAATGGCGTGTGGTCAGAACACGCTTTAGAAATTATTAATCTACAGATTATCTCAAGCGATCCATTGAACGAACAAGTTTATCATCCTTTTTGATAAATCTCGCAGCCAACATATTAAAAACCAAAAAGAGTACTGGTAAAATAGCACCCAAAATGTTTGGAGCAAAATCTCCATCACTCAGTTCAGTATAAACCGCAAACCCTATCAATCCTAAAATGACAAGAAGGTTGAGTTTGACAACATTAGCCTGAAGTGTTCTATTTTTAAATAGGAATATATCAGCAATACTAATGACGGCAGAAACTACAGTTAAGCTAGCCAAAACAATATGGTTTTTAGCTAATAAATAGAGGTCATTAATTTCTAGGCTTGGCACAAATAAAAAGGCAATGCACAAAAGAGCAGCTATTAATAAAAATAAACTTTGTATTCTCTGTATCATGCTGCAAAGGTAAGTACTTGTGCCCAAGTACTTAAGAACTAAATGGATTTTATTTGCGCTGTTTATAAAGAGAAATACAAATGATTTTCTAAACAATGAAGAATCATATAATTTATTCGCTATTAGCATTTTGGATAAATATTTGCTTATTTTCGCTTATATCAGCTAAGAAACAATGATAAAAGAAGAAAATATACGGATAGTTTTTGGTCTGAAAATTAAGCAGTTAAGACTAAAAATGGGCTTGTCCCTTAGTGCTTTGTCTAAGTTGACAAGGTTGTCTCCTTCCTATTTGAATGAGATAGAAAAAGGAAAAAAGTATCCCAAAGCTGATAAAATTGTTATTCTAGCGAATGTTTTTCAGGTGAGTTATGACGATTTGGTTTCCCTAAAATTAACAGGACCGCTGGCACCATTGACTGACTTGTTGCTATCCAACATTATTACCGACCTACCTCTCAATATTTTTGGTTTTGATTTGGGTAAAATGGTAGAGTCTTTGTCCGACTCACCTGCGAAAGTTGGAGCCTTCATAAGTACCATTGTTGAGATTGCGAGAAACTATGAAATGGAAAAGGAACGTTTCTACTTTGCAGCATTGCGTTCTTACCAAGAAGTTCACAATAACTACTTTGAAGAACTTGAAGAGGGTTGTGATTTTTTTGTAGAAAAATTTGAAATAGACACTACAAAGACATTCAGCTATGAAAGAGCAATCAATATTTTAGAAGAAAAATTTAACTATAAAGTAGAAGAGTATTCTCTGGAGAAATACCCCGAGTTGGGTGGCAACCGATACGTTTTTATTCCAGGAAAAGAAAAAAGTACCCTGTTGCTCAATCCAAACCTGAATAAGAATCAACGCCTTTTTATGGTCGGTAGAGAACTGGCATTCAATATTTTGAAAGTAACAAAACGCTCACAAATTTCTATGTTGGTAGAGGTCAGTTCCTTTGATCATATCTTGAATAATTTTTTAGCTTCCTATTGTGCAGGAGCGGTTTTGATTAATAAAAATCAATTGATAGATGATATAAATGCACTTTTTAAAAATAAGCTGTGGGATGGTGATTATTTTTTAAGCTTATTGAATAAATACCAAGTATCTCCCGAAGTTTTGCTGCACAGAATGACAGGGGTGATTTGTAATTTTATTGGAATAAAAGATATTTTCTATCATCGTTTTCAACACAACTTGATAAAAAACAGTTTCGACTTGACGAAAGAACTGTATTTAGGAAGTATTACCAATCCAAATTTCAATAAAGATTGGTTTCACCACTGTAGAAGAATTTCTGGTATAAAACTCTTAAAAAAATTGGAAAGTATGAATTCCAATGAGCCAATAATAGATGTGCAGATTGTTCAAAATTTACACAATGACGATGAATATCTTTGTATTTCTGTGGCGAGGAGTATGGAGCCAACTCCAAATGCAAATTCAAGTGTAACCATAGGATTTAAAATAAATTCTACTTTCAGGAAAAAGGTGATGTTTTGGAAAGATCCAAATATTGATATAAAAATGGTTGGAACAACTTGTGAGAGTTGCAGAGTAGAAAACTGTGAGGAGCGTGCAGCACCGCCAGAATTGGTGAAGGCAAAGCAGGCAAACGATAAGGTAAAAGATGCTTTAAATAGATTGCAACAAAACTATATTTGATCGTTCCTAAGAAAAGGGTTTTCTCATAAAAAATGTAATGATTTAACTATGGGTTAATGCATTTAAAATTGGTGTGATCTTTACAAGATCAATAAATTAGGCATTCATTTAAAACCAACATAATAGGATCACGCTGTGATCCTTTTTAAAATGATTGCTCTGCAATCAAACTATGTTAGCTTTTGGTCAAATACTCCTATTTTTCAACCTCAGAGAGGTTGCACATTTACTTATTGTTTTTATGAGAAAGCCCTTTTCCTAAGAATGAAATGGTGCTTTTTCCCTTAAAAATGTTAAAGCTTTATTAATAGTGAATCTTATTGAATAATAAATAGTCTAAATTTTGCATTTTAGTAAGAGAATATTGGGACTTAAACCCATACTCTAATGAAAATGTTGATTTTTTTTGAAAAAATGAAGGATATGAAAAATCGTTTTACTTATTTGGTTCTTTTGATTTGTTTTTTTGGTTTGGGCATGCAGTCTGTATCTGCTCAGGTTCAGTCTGAAAACAAACAAATCATTAGATCTATTGAAGGAGATAAGTCTGTTGAAATAACTTTGGAAAATGATGTATTGACAGAGTTAAAGATTGACGGTGAAATAATTCCTGAAGAACAATATGATAATTACCAAGACATTGTTGGAAATTTGCGTTCTGACAATCATGGAAAATTTGACAATAATTCCAATCAAGACCAGAAAATGTATTCTTTTCCAGAAGCATTTGATATGAATAATCTGGACTCTTTGATGAATAGTTTTGGAGGAATGGCTTTTGATTTTGAAAATATGCCCAACCTTGATTCTTTGATGAATGGTTTGGATATGCAACAATTCAATTTTGATGCATTTGATCAGGGAAATATGAATCAAATGCTGGAAGATATGATGCAGCAATTTGGCGGGCAGTCTTTCAACTTTGATGATGATTTTATGCAAAACTTGCAAGAGCAAATGGAAGGCTTTTCACACATGATGCCAGAGGGCTTTGAGGAGCTATTGGAAGGATTTAATTTTGGTGCTGCCGAATCAACAGGCATCCAGAGATCCTTTGAAGAAGAAATGTTGAAAGATGGCTTGATTGAAAATAAAAGTGAATACGAATTTGATTTGTCTGGTAAAAAATTAGAGATTAACGGGGAAAAACAAGACGATGCTACTTGGTTAAAATATAAAAATATCTACGAAGATGCTACAGGCGAAAAATTAGATAAAAAATCTCACATTCAATTCCACAAAAATTCTAGCAGTCAGAATAAAACAAAAAAGCCGAAGACTTATAAGATGTAGAAAATGTGGTTGGAATGTGCAAATAGTGCGATGAGTCAATGTTTTATGAAGTGAATTGGCTTTTGAAAAATAGACATTTATAAATACCATACTTTAGTACATGTTGACTCCATCAATTTACTTTTAACAGCTTTCCCTGCTTGCCCTCGTGTAATAAAATAAATAAGACCGCTATAAAAAACGGAAGGCAAGGAATTTTATATCTAACCAATGCGCCAAAGTTATAACTGGTAAACCCTACAATGAAGGCAAATATCAATGTGAAGATCATAAAGGATATTAACAGCGGATTGCGTAAGATGTAAATAAAGGATTTGATGATTCCTACCCTCAGCCAGACAAAAAGGGTAAACAGTAATATAGCCGTACTTTCAAATGATGAAATAAGCATAACTATATTTTTTACTTCAAACAAGTACGGACGAAATAGTGCTACATTTATTGATGCTGGAGCTTTCTTTAAAATACCAATAGGTGTAAATTCGATTGTTCCCAAATTGTAACCCGATCCGCCAAATTTTTCATCTAAAAAAGTATGCCAGTTATGAAAGCCTACTGCTTCAGATATAAATGCTTTAAGTATAATGTTTCCTGTGTTTACCAGTTTATCAGAAAAATACCAAGCAAAAAATGGAACGGCTATTAATAAACTGATGTTTAAAATAGCTTTTGCTTGCCATTCTGTAATTTGCTTATAATGATGGAGAAGAAACCAAATGAACATAGCTGGTATAAAAGCAGCAATAATATACATTTTAGTTAGTAATATCAAATAAGCAGAAATGCACAATAAAATTATTGGAATAAAGAGTTTGTCTTTTTTTATAAAAAGATGATAAAATCCATAAAAAAACCATCCAATACAGCCAATCGTTACAGTATCTTTCATTATTCCCGAACCCCAGAATGTTACGGAGGGAATGAGAAATACTGCAAAAGCAAATTGCCATTTTAATTTTGGATAGATGTCTACCAAAGAGGTATACAAAGCCCATAAACCTGTAAAAGAAAGAAATGAAAACAAAAGGGAAGTGGCAAAATAACTATTAAAGGTAAAAAAGCTAAATACAGCAACTATTTTGGTAACAACAAATGCAGTTGTACTACCATCATACATCATTTGCTCAAAAGATTCAATTGTTTGCAAGTTGTAAGTTCGAGCAGGAGTGGTCATGAGTGTCCAGCCAGTATTCCAATCTGTCAGTAGTTTGTTGAAAATATAAGAACCATCTTTGAAATAAGTCAGGGTATCCCCAAATCCATAATAAAATTTATAGATCAATCCATAAGTAATCGAAGCCAACATTTTTAGCCACAAGGCTGGAATGAAAATTTTTCTATAAGGCTTATCCCTACAAAAAATTTCCAAATACAAAATACCCAATACTGTGAAAAGTAAAAAAAAAATAGGTGCTAATATGAAGTCTTTAATCTCCACGTAATTGTTTTGGATTTATTTACAATATAAACCAAGTTACAAGGAAAATTATTCTATTTCAGTATAAAATAGATTTAACTTCATTGGAAATAGCTCTGCTTCAGGACCATTTGCAGTCAATCTAAACGGATTCAGTGGCGAATCCAGTATTTTTAATTTCAATGTGCTATTGCCTCTTCCTTCTTGCACTAATCTTTGAATGGACAAAGTCAAAGGAATATTGTAGCGATTCATTCTATAAACTTCTGTCCCAATGGTATCATTGGTTACAATAACCTGTCCACCTCCATCATATAAATCATCTCCATTACTATCTACCAATTGAAAACCAACAACAGAAGGTTGGGGAAATAAAAGGCTGTCGGGATTTGTAGCTTCGAGCACATTGTTGATTTCTAGCTCTGCCTTGTTTACAATAAGATCTCCAATATCAAATATTTCGGAAATGTCTAATTCAACCTCTAGACCAGCCATTGATTGAAGGTAGATTTGATCGGTTATTTTTCCTTCATTGTCAAGAATGGCTTGTGGAGCAGTACCAGTATAATCATGTTTAAACTCGTTTAGAGCAAGAACATTATTGGTTCCAGTTTGTGCTCTAACTAAAAAACTCTTTTGCCTTTTTGATAATGTATCACTGTTAGTCAAATAGGCTTTGTAGTAAAATTTTAATTCTGTATCGCTGTCCAATAAGTTGAATGGTGCAATAGCTGTATTGTTTTCATCTGGTACAACTGCCAATCCTTTAAAAAAATCTAAGAAGGTTACAATATTAAAAAAGGTACTGTCTTCTTCAATTGCATCAGCATCCAAAAACTTTTGACCAAAATCATCATCCAATCTGATATTAATTGTTTCTAAAGGCATCGAAGTTCCAGAATCTGTGAAAACAGAGTCACGACTGAATTTCAATGAGCTAGCACCAACTTGTTGACCTGTTTCACAAAAATTATCAGTCAAATACTCTACAGCTTCTCCGTCAAGATCACTAAAGGTTAGGGAGTCAGTTATTTCAAAAACATTGAAAGTTTGTTCCTTATCAGTATCACCGTAAAAGCTTCCTGTAGAATAGGCAAGCGATAAAACGACTGAATCCAATTGCGGTAGACTGTCAAAATTCAAATTGTTTTGTCCAGTTCCAAGTGTAAATTGCATACACATAGAAGCAGAAGAAGGTCCAAAAATAGGATCATCTAAAGCACCTAATAGAAAAACACTATTGCTTTGTGCTGCTCCAAGATTGATAGGCTCTGATCTTATCAATGTAGCATTTACCTTTATTGAATCGGTAAAATTAGCGTACAGTAAGTCTGAACCATTTAAAAAATCAGCATCAATGTCTTCAGAACTTTGACAAGATGAAAGCACACAAACGAAGACAATAATCAATAGATAAAAACTGTGTATTAATTTCATTATTTGAGTAACGACTATTCTTCTAGCAACGTTGTGTAAAAGGATAAATATGCTTCTTTATATTCTTCTTCTCCAGGAAATTCTAAAATAGGTTTGTCTGAGTCCTCCATAAATTGAGTGACATCTTTATCAATAGCTGCTGATGCTTCTACTGCTGCATCTGCATAATGAATAGCACCTTTGTGGAGATCATTGTTTGTAGCCTCTGCATAAGGAGTCAGGTCTTCCTCTTTCACTCTGTTTATATTGGCATTTAATACAAAATCTGATGGCAAAGGACCTTCAAATGTATTGTCATATACAGAGTAAACTACCTTGCTGTTTTCAAAAATAGGGTCTTTTTTATAAGCTGTTTTTATAAAAAGAGGAACCAAAGAAGTGATCCAACCATGACAATGGATAATATCAGGTGCCCATCCGAATTTTTTCACTGTTTCCAATACACCACGACAGAAAAATACTGTTCTTGCGCTATTGTCATCGTATAGTTTTCCATCATCATCAGCAAAACTCTCTTTTCTTTTGAAGAAATCTTCATTGTCTAAAAAGTACACTTGCATTCTTGCGCCAGGGAGTGAAGCAACTTTTATAATTAATGGATAATCATCATCACTAATGATAATATTGATACCAGAAAGCCTTACAACTTCATGTAAACGGTGTCTGCGTTCATTAATGCTTCCAAATCTTGGCATCAAGATTCTAATATCATACCCGCTAGATTGGGTTTTCCCGACAAGTTCTTTGACTATATTACCAATTGTAGTTTCCACCAAATATGGGTCAAGTTCCTGAGTAACTATTAAAATACGTTTTTTATCCATAAAAATATTTGTAATTGTATAAATCAATTGTAAACTAAAAGCGTTTACAACCGATATAATGGGATATGATACCGATAAAGTTCCTCCCTAGCTTTCTAAATTTGAATGCAAAGGTACGAAAAATACTACTAGCAAAAGAATACTAGCTCTTTTGCACACGATTCTACAACTGTTATTATGAAATTTTTAGAAACTGTTGAAGGTTATTCCAATAGAAAAAGGTCTTACTTGCGGTCCTTTATTGGCCTCAAACAAGTCTGTTAGAGACATATAGCCCACTAAGCTTATATTTCCATATCCAAGTCTCACAGAAGGACCAACACGATAACGAGCCATTCCTTTTATATCTAACATTTTCTCTTTTACAGTTATTGGGCTGCCATTGGGATCTTCTAGAGTCCCTCTAAACTTAGCATTTCTAGACATCAAAATCCCCAATCTTAAGCCTACTGCGACTTTCCAACTTCTTCCAAATTGATCTGGATTGGTATGAAACCTAAATTCAAGTGGTGCTTCGACATGCGTAGTGCCAAACTTATTGTTTCTTTTGGAGACATTTTCAATAGAATAAAATGCAGTGCTGTCATTAGCAAATGAAGTCGGTCGTGCATTGGTGTATACATTGTGCATACTCAAGCCAAGCCCTGGAGCGAATGAGAAGTTCGAACTTTTTTTATCTCCCAATGGAATATCCCAAGTAAAATATAAATTTAGTCCTCTGTTAAACCACTTTTGCGTTAAATCATTGACAACCTCACTAAAGGTGGTATCATTGTTTTCATTAACAGTAAAAGAAGAGTTTATCATTTGATGGTCGGTATCCCAACCAGTATAATTCAATTCTAATAAAACACGATCTCTGGAAATTGTGTTTAAGTAGCTCTGGTCTTTTTCTTCCGTTTGTGCAAAGGTAAATAGTGAACACAAAAGCAAGTTTAAAAATAAAAAGGTGTGTAATTTCATTTCAGTTTAAATTAGTTCTATCTCTTTTTTCGCAATATTTTGAGGTCAGACATTCTTTGTAAAAAAAACATCGCACAAAAATAACGAAAGTCATTGGCATAACGATGCTTTCTGCTTTTTAAGTGTAATATGTAGGTAAGCATAAATGTTCGTCACTTTTGATCTAGGGTATTTTTTCGATCTACA
>JAHDGP010000091.1 GCA_020627525.1 Bacteroidota bacterium | reverse complement strand
ATAGCATTTTTAACTACAGGGAGAGAGAGGGAAATCCTTCTTTCTCTTTTTATTTTAAAAGGGTACACAAAATAACTGATCTTTGAATATTTCTTTATCAGGTTTTAAATCCTTTATCAAAGAAAAACTTCTCCATTGTCTAAGATCAACAAGTTTTTTAATAAACCTAAGTCGGCATATTCAGAAGTAAGCTCAAAATCAGTTAAGCGAAGTTGTTGATGTCAAAATGTCATTCGATAATTTTCTAAAAGTTGGCTAATCACAATTTATGATGATGCTTTTTCTTGAGTTTGACAGTTTGGAGCCGATTTTGGCTATTTAGAACTACTCAAACCCTTATAAATAAATATTTTTAGGTAAGCAATACTGGGCTTTATTATTCTTGAAAACAAGGATGAAGGGGTGCGGAAGACACGTTATATCTGCTTCTTTAGCTGGATATCACAATCACCGCAAAATGTTATAATCAGAAAAATAAAACTAATGTACCCTCAAACCATTAGCTTTCGACTCTAAAAACGCTCTTATTTTCAATCGTTCATCAGAAGAAACAGTAGGGCGTAAAGGCGCTTGAGGCAATTGTAAAACACTAATAACATTGTTATGCCTTTTTATCAAATCTTCTTCCATAAACAATGATAGTTCTGCGGGCTCCGAAAAAGACCTTGGCTTAATATGGGTGAAATCGGTATTTTCAAATTCCCCTCCATGACATCCATTACAAGACAAAATAGATAGGGTAGAACGTAATTCTTCAGAGACATTAGGTACCTCCCATTTAAAAGTGTCTACAAGAGTCTGACAGTTTCCTGCAAGAAAAGGCGCGCCTCCAAAAAAGTTTGGAAATGCAATATCTCCATCAAGTATTCCTTGTTCATTTTGTAAAGCAAATTGTGTTAAACCAGGAGAACCTTGAAGAGATAAATCTGGTGTCTGTTTTCTTGTTACTTCTTCAAAAAGACCTGAAGGCATTAAATTAAACTCTCGCAATTCCCACGTTCCACCTATTGCTACCTCATTTGTACGCACTTGACTAATTGCATTTCCGTTAGGTCGATTTGGCATTGCGTTTTTTCCAGTAAACAATTCTGTAACTGAGATTAGATTGTTTAAAAACTCTGGACTCTTATTATCTAGTTTGCTTAAATTATGCCAGCGTTTAGCCCACTCAATTGTTTCTCTATTACTTGAAGATGGCAAGTTGTATTCAAAAATCCAATTGAATTCAAGTGGGTCATTATTCAAAATTACACAGTAAGTAAAACGTCCCTCTCCAGCTCTAACAACAGGTTGTGCGTCATCTTTTAAATCAATTCTATTCGTAATACCTGTTAGCCTAAATGGTGCATTAGCCCAATTGATAACCCAAGCTTCATTGCTGACATTTTCTTGTCCATCTAACTTTTTCCAATTGTTTGTAATGGCAATGTCAATTGCAGGACGTCTCGGTATAGTAACCGCATTTATAACTTGATCGGTTTTCCAAGAATTTAATAAACTTAGTAGTATTTCTTTAGCACTAATTTCATCGGTAGCCATATTGTTTATAAGTGCTCCAAATGAAAGCCTTCCCGATAATGCTTCTGGTGAGTTAACAACCTCTAAATTTTTTATCAATAACTCATTTGCTGCAATGACAGAGTGACAAGGCTCGCAACTTCCACCGCAATCAACTCCCTCTTCATTCCCATCTTTTATACCATTGTTACAATCTCCCGAACAAGAAGGACAGTCTCCTCCACAATCAATATCACTTTCATTGCCATCTCTTTTTCCATTACTACAAAGGTCACAAGCTGGGCATGGACCACCACAATCAACTCCTGTTTCATTGACGTCTTTTAAACCATTTGAACAACAACTAATACAATTGCCACCACAGTCAATTCCCGTTTCACCACTGTCCTGAATTCCATTACTACAACAATTATTACAAGAAGATCCACCACAGTCAACTCCTGTTTCATCAGCATCTTGAATGCCATTGGTACAACAATTATTGCAATCAGGACCACCACAGTCAACGCCTGTTTCTCCAATATCCTTTACGCCATTATCACAACAATCACGACACGATCCACCACAATCAATATTAATTTCATCACCATCTTTAATTCCATTATCACAACAACTAGGACAGTTTCCACCGCAGTCAATCCCAATTTCACCATTGTCTTTTATCCCATTTGAGCAACAACTAATACACGAACCACCACAATCAACCCCAGTTTCTCCAGCATCCTGAATCCCATTTCCACAACAACTATTACACGTTCCTCCACAATCAACCCCTGTTTCATCAACATCTTTTATACCATTGAAACAACAAGACTTTCTGCAAGCTCCCCCACAATCGATCCCTGTTTCATTTGAATCTTTTACACCATTGTTACAACAACTCTTACTGCACGTTCCTCCACAATCAACCCCTATCTCGCCAATGTCTTTTATTCCATTAGAACAAAGATCATTAGAAGGGCATTCAGGGCAAATTCCACCGCAATCAATTCCTATTTCACCCACATCTTTTACACCATTATTACATAAAACAACAGGTGGGCAGCTTGGACAAGCTCCCCCACAATCTATATCAATTTCATCTTTATCTTTAATGCCATTGTTACACAAAGTTTCTGGTGGACAATCAGGACAATCACCCCCACAATCAATTCCCGTCTCACCCGAATCTTTTACACCATTTGAACATAGGTTTACAGGTGGACAATCAGGACAAACACCTCCACAATCAATTCCACTCTCTCCTTGATCTTGAACCCCATTATCACAATTATTAATCGTAGGAAGACATTTATCTGGACAGACACCACCACAATCAATCCCTAATTCATTTGCGTCTTTTATACCGTTAGCACATTGTTTCAAATTGTTGGAAACGCGACATGAAGATCTGGTAAATAGAAAAATAACAATTACCAGTAATGTGAGCAATTTAAAGTTTCTCATAAGTAGACAATTAGTAGGTTATTGTGATCTTTATATTACAAGATAATGAGAAATCGTTTAAATTACTAATTTGCGTCTTCTCTAATACATTTTAAAAAAGCTCATCCAATGCCTTAGCCAGTTTGCGATCTTTTTCTGTTACAATGTTTCCAGCATCGTGAGTACAAAGTGAAATCTCTACTTTGTTGTAAACATTTGTCCATTCAGGATGATGGTTGTGCTTTTCAATTACAATAGCAGCTTTGGTCATAAATGCAAATGCATCAATGAAGTTTTTAAACTCAAATGTTTTGTTTAGTTTGTTGTTTTTTTCTGTCCACATATTTTTAATAGTTTAATTACATTAGTAAAGATTCTAGGTTCAACTAGAGATTATTTATTTGGGCGTTTCCCTCCTTATCAGTCGGCTTGTAATTCGATGCCAATGTACGGTTGCTGAGCGCAGTCGAAGTACGGTCGTTCACTACAACCCCTGACGCAAAAAGTTTGATCAGAATACTTATAATTTGAACTACTAATTTATCTATTGTATTTCACTCCCTTCCATCAAAATCCCTCTAACTATCAAATATTGACCAATCGTATACAAAGCCATAATCAAAAATCCTGCTAAATAAAAAGGGGTCAAAAATTTATTAATGGCAATGATTGAATCAGATAGAACAAATATAATTGCCCCTAAAAAAACCCACCAAAAACTATTCATATTTACTCTGCCATATCGATTAATTCCAAATATACACATTAACGAAATGATGCTGGCATACACCAAAACAGGTACAAACATATCTCCCAAATTACTGCTCATTGAAAACATCATTACAAAAGCATAGATGAAAAACGGAATCAATAAATAGGGTTTGTTTTTTAGTATACTTTTGGGTAGAGAATCAATTTGATTAAAAGCCAAAATGTATCCAATATGAGCCAGTAGGAATGAAACAAGACCCAATAAGAAAAAGATGGGTGCCTTTTCCTGAAACATCAATAAAACATCGCCTCCCCAAGAAAAGAAGAGTGCCGCAATTATAAAGGTTCTTATTTTTTTTGATAAATTTTTACTGTTTACCCAAAAGAATAACATTAACAAGGGCATTAACAATGGTTTACAGATAGTAGACAAAAATGGAATGTCTATCAATCGAGCCATACAACATCCCACAGCACACAAACCATAAACAAATACCAGAATTCTATTATTCATAATATGAATATACAAAAAACCACGTACAGACGCAATGCATTGCGTCTCTTAAACTTTCCAATGGATTTCTCTTAAACTTTCAAATGCATTGCGTCTCCATATAATGTATTATATTAAAATCCTATTCCACTGTAACCGACTTAGCTAGGTTTCTTGGTTGATCAACATTACAATCACGATTAACAGCAATATGATAAGCAAGCAATTGCAAAGGAATAACCGATAAAATTGGAGTCAGTGGTTCCAAAGTTTCAGGTATCTGAATAACATAATCCGCTATTTCACGAATTGTTTCATCTGCAAAAGTAGTAATCGCTATAATCTTACCTTTACGTGCCTTTACTTCTTGGATGTTGCTAACTATTTTCTCATAGGCACTCTCATTCGTTGCCATTACAACAACAGGCATTTGTTCATCAATAAGTGCAATCGGACCATGCTTCATTTCAGCCGCTGGATAACCTTCCGCATGGATGTAAGAAATCTCTTTTAGTTTCAATGCGCCTTCTAAAGCAATAGGGAAATTGTAGCCCCTGCCTAAATACAAGAAATTATGCACATCTTTAAATTCATCAGCAATAAATTTAATTTTACTTTCTGATTTAATAGCCTCTGAAATCAAATTAGGCATATTGTCCAGCTCAGTCGCAATCGCACGGTATTCTTCATCAGACATGACATTTCTGGAAACAGCAATTTTCATTGCCATCATAGTCAAAACACCCAACTGAGTAGTGAAAGCTTTAGTAGAAGCAACTCCAATTTCTGGTCCCGCATGTGTATAAGCACCTGCATGACTTTCTCTGGCTATCGAAGAACCAACCACATTACAAATACCAAATACTGTCGCCCCTTTTTGTTTTGCCAAACGGATTGCCGCTAATGTATCGGCCGTTTCGCCCGACTGCGAAAGCGCAATAACAATGTCATCTTCATAAATAACAGGATTTCTATACCTGAACTCCGAAGCATATTCAACTTCGACAGGAATACGAGCTAAGTCTTCAAAAAGGTATTCACCGACCAAGGCAGCGTGCCAAGATGTACCACAGGCAATCATAATGATTCGCTTAGCATGTATAAAACGATCTTCTACATCCCTAAATCCTCCCATCAAAATACCTTTTTCGATACTTAAACGACCTCGCAAACATTCTATCAAAGTATTAGATTGTTCATGGATTTCTTTCAGCATAAAATGATCGTATCCACCTTTTTCTATCTTTTCGAGCTTCAACTCTAGTTCTTGAATGTATGGACTGATATTTTCATTGTCAATACTCTTAATATTCAAGCCATTTTCTAAGTCAATAACTGCAATTTCCTCATCATTTAAATAAATGACATTTTTCGTATGCTCAACAATAGGTGTCGCATCAGAGGCAATTAAGTATTCATCTTTTCCAAGACCAATTACCAAAGGACTACTCTTACGGGCAGCTACCAATTTGCCAGGTTCACTCTCAGATATAACCACAATGGCATAAGCCCCAACAACACTGTGCAAAGCCAATCTTACAGCTTCCTCTAAAGGAACATTTTCACTTTTCTGAACTTCTTCAATTAAATGAATTAAAATTTCTGTGTCCGTTTGCGATTCAAACTCGTGACCACGTTTTACCAACTCTGCTTTTAGGGAAGCGTAATTTTCGATGATACCATTGTGAACAATCGCCAATTTGCCATTCATAGACTTATGGGGATGGGCGTTAATATCGTTCGGTTCACCGTGAGTTGCCCATCTGGTATGCCCAATACCAACGGTACCTTCAGGTTGAACCAACTCTGTATAATCTATTAAATCTTGGACTTTTCCTTTCTTCTTATAAATGTTTAAACTGCCGTTTGTCAAAGCAATCCCAGCACTGTCATAACCTCTGTATGCCAATCTTTGTAAACCAGTTATTAAAATGGGATACGCTTGTTTTTTCCCAACGTAAGCAACTATTCCGCACATATGTAAATTGTTTTTTCCTTTATAATTGAACTATTCTTTTACCAATTGAATTGATTACTTTTACATAGAAATTTGATCATTGTAACTTTTATTAAGTGATAAGACCAATTTAAAAACCATCAAAATATAATTCAAAGTTTTGATAATTAGAATTTTGTAAAAAATATTTCTGCATGTTAATTTGATCTTATCACTCACTAATATGGTGATAAATTACATTTTATCAAAATTAAGATTGTGTATTATAATCCTACGTTAATCAACCATAAATTGATTGATTTATTTTATTATGAGTTATTTATACACGCTATTTTTTAGTAACAAGATAGAAATTTCAAAGAGATGGAAAGATTTAAGTGCTTGATTATGCTTATTCGAGTACTTAATTATAGACCCTTCTAAAAACATTAGATATTGAGGTTTTGATGAATGTTTTATCAAAAGTATCTCTTAAAATGTGTCTAATTTGTATTGGTTTTGTCTTCTTTTATGACATCTAGATTAATTGTTTGGTACGACTTTTGTCTATATTTATAAAAAATAGGAAGGCGCCATACAATTAAATTGTACTTTCTATTATAATTTAAATAAGCTATGAGTTTAGAAAAACAAATAATGGGTAAGCTGAAAGAGGCTATGAGAAGCAAAGATCAAGCATCTTTGAGAACTTTGAGAGCCATTAAAGCTGAATTATTAAAGGAAAAAACCAGTGAAGGTTTTTCTGGTGAAATATCAGAAGAGGTGGAATTGAAGATTTTGACCAAAATGGCAAAACAGAGACGTGATTCCATTGATACCTTTAAAGAGCAAAGCAGAGATGACCTAGCTCAAACTGAGGAAGAGGAATTAAATGTAATTAAACAATTTCTTCCGGAACAATTATCGGAAGATGCAGTAAAAGATAAAGTGGCTTCTATTATCGAAACAGTTGGAGCAAATGGTCCTGCTGATATCGGAAAAGTAATGGGAGTAGCGATGAAAGAATTGCAAGGAAAAGCTGATGGTAAATTGATTTCATCAGTCGCACGTGAATTGTTAAGTAGTTAAACCCCTTTGATATGTTATTGGATATCGCTTTTATTATATCTGTTGTATATGGAATCTATCAAGGATTTGTAGGTGGATTTTTCAATGGGATTTTCAAAGTACTTAGGTATATTTTGGGAGTCTTTTTGGCTATGAAATCAAGTTATTTAATGATGGATTATTTGTATACCAATACAAATGTTGAAACGGCCTATCTGCCTCTTTTTGCCTTTATATTGATGTATATTTTGGTAATGGGATTAATGACGGCTGTGACCAGTATAATGAATAATTTTAATCCAATAAAAGATCAGACCTACTTGAGTCGTGGACTTGGAGTGCTTTTGTGGATGTTTGTACTGAGCTTTTTATTCAGTGCTATAATCGCTTTTGGTGAGCAATCAGGCGTTATGTCTCCTCGAATGTTGGCTTCTTCTTCTGTCTATCCATATATAGTGGATATTTATCCAGTAGTAAAATGCCGTTTGGCTTATTTGATTCCTGCTTTTGGCAATGTATTGGATTCTTTCCAAAACCTGTTTGCAGATCTTGCCAGACAATTGAGAGGCGGTTGTTGTCCATAGTCTTTAGACAAACCTTAGATACCATTTCCTTTAAATGACTGCAGGATGTGGTATTAATGAATTTAGAATTTTATCATTTCATGTTATAATATGAATACTTGAGTATAAGTAATTAAATAGTTGATTACTTTTACTCAAGTATTTTTGTTTGTCAGAGTACTTATATTTTGGAGAATGAATTTTTGGTTTGTAGAATGAAAAAATGATTTACCAAAATACGGATATGTTTACATTACATTATGAAAAACACACTAAATGGATTTTACGATTAAGGAAGAAGCGTCTTTTAAATATGTTGAGAAAGGCGAAGGTGAAGTACTTTTGCTTTTGCACGGATTATTTGGAGCCCTCAGTAACTTTGAAGATTTAATAGATACTTTTTCTAAAACTCACAGGGTCATCATTCCAATGCTACCCATTTACGATAATAGTAGAGAAGAGAGCAGTGTTGCAGAGTTGTCAAAGTTTGTGAAAGAGTTTGTTTCTTTTAAAAATTTACAAAATGTAACACTAGTTGGAAACTCACTTGGAGGACACGTTGCAATTTTGTACGTTTTGAACAATCCTGATGACGTAAAAGCAATGGTGCTTACTGGTAGCTCAGGCTTATTTGAAAATGCCTTTGGTGGTACTTTTCCAAAACGGGAAGATTATGAGTTTGTGAAAACCAAAACGGAAGCTACTTTCTTTGATCCTTCAGTTGCTAGCAAGGCATTGGTTGATGAGGTCTATGAAATAGTAAATAACAGAGATAAACTGATTCACATTATTCATATGGCACGCTCGGCTATAAAACACAACATGTCTAAAGAGTTACCAAGCATCGAGACACCGACCTTATTGATATGGGGAAAAGAAGATACCATTACACCTCCATTTGTTGCAGAAGATTTTCATAAATTGTTGCCTAACTCTGAGTTACACTTTATAAATAAATGTGGACATGCTCCGATGATGGAAAAACCCAAAAAGTTTAACATAATTTTAGAGCAATTTTTGGAGAAAAATTGAACAAAAAATATTTTAATTGTATTTATATAATAAATGGGTATCCTAAAAATGCTTTGAGTTTTTAAGAAGATTGAAAAAAGTTTGATTGCAGAATTGCCATTGCTTGAGAACTTATACATCATTCTTTATTGAAATTGGTACTAAGTATTAAGTTAGGGAATGCGTGAGGGATGGTAAGGAAACTGACGAAGGAAGCTGTGCGCAGCACCAAAGCGAAGCGGACCCCTGAACAGCCCGACCCGACGACGATAGGAGGAGGGGCGCCCAAAAAATAAAACAAAAACAACTCCTACTTTTTAATGACATAATTTGTATAACAATCATTATTGTTTAGAATATTGGAAATTGAATTTATATTATTTGCATTTCTCATTTAATTTAAATAATTTGTCAGGAGAAACTGATATTGAATTTTTTCCCCTATAAATTCAACTTCCTATAAAACAAATTGTCATACTAATAATTAAAGCCATCAACTATGATAGCAAAGAGTTTGCTTTGTCAAGACATAATACCTGTTTATCAATCTAATACTGGAAATAGTGCCAGAAATAGAATGATGGAATTTGGTATTGATAAATTGCCAGTTGTTAGGGAATTAGATAATTTGTACCTTGGAATGATATCAGAATTAACACTTATGGATATGAATTTTAGAGATGATGAAATAGCTACTTTAGAATTGGATGTTGATATAAATACTTTGCGTGAAGGGGAGCATTTGTTTGATATTGTTAAAAAAATGAGTGAACAACAAACGAGGGTTTTACCTGTTGTTGATGAAAATGATAAGTACATTGGAGTAGTGCGTCATGAAGAAGTTATTGAAAGTCTGATCAAACTAAATGCTTTTAAAGATCCAGGGGGAATTTTGGTGTTGGAAATGAATACCATTGATTATTCATTGTTAGAAGTGGCACAAATTGTGGAATCGGAAGGAGCTAAAATTTTGGCTTCATATGTGGAGGTACAGCCAGGAACGAAAAAGTTGTCGCTTACTTTAAAGTTAAACAAGATTGAACTTGCAACTATTATTGCTACTTTTGAAAGATATGACTATGTGGTTTTAGCATCTTATCAAGAAAAAGGCAATGAAGAGTTTCTTCAAGACAGGTATGAATCTTTTTTACACTACCTCAACGTGTAAATTTTACTATGTTCAAATAAAAAATTATTTAGGCAGTAAGTTGGTGTTGTTTTTTTTGATTGGATTTTTTTTCAATATCAATCAAGTCATTGCACAAAACAATTCTGATGATAACAATGTGTCAATTGTCATCGACCATATTTTTGCGGAAGGCAATAAGCAAACAAAATTACACTACCTACTTCGTGAGCTTGATTTTAAATCGGGTGATACCATTCTTTTAAAAAATTTACAGAATAGCTTCGAGAAAAGTCGAAACAGTCTTATCAATACCAATCTATACAATCAAGTTTCGATTGATACCATTGGTTGTGAAAATACGCATTGCAATGTAAAAATATTGTTGGAAGAGCGTTGGCGTATTTTTCCGATTCCCCAAATCGAAGTAGCCTCACAAAATTACAATGTTTGGATCAATGAACAGAATGCAGATTTAAAAAGATTGACTTATGGTGGATTTTTGAATGTCTACAACTTGCGAGGTGTGGGAGAATCTTTTGAGGGCTATTTGATGTTTGGCTATCGAAATTTAATTCAAGCGACTTACAAATTTCCCTACTTAGATAAACAGAAAAAATTTGGATTGTCTGCAAAGTTTATTTACCGAACAGACAAGCAAATCGCTGCTGATAGTCGGGCTAATAAGTTGACTTTTTACCCTGATTCTATTTCTACATTTTTAAGCGACCCTTTGGCTAGGAGATGGATTGGGAATTTGGCTTTGAAAAGACGAGTGGGGATAAATGAAAACCACTTTTTAAAACTGCGTTTTCACACTATGAAAATAGATCAGTCGATTGCCGATTTCAATCCAAACTATTTTAATAATGGAGCATTGCAACAAAGCTATTTTGCAATGAGCTATACTTACGAAAGAGACTACAGAGATTTTCAAAACTATCCATTAACAGGATACTATTTAAGGGCTGGTATTGGAAAATATGGTTTGGGCGTTTTCAAAGATTTAAACACTTTTCAAGCCGTTTTTGATTATTCTATTTACAAAAAAATTGCTCCAAAAACATATTTGGCTGGAAACTTGAAGGCATACAAGAGCTTTGGCAGCGAGCAGCCTTATTTTAACAATTCGCAGATTGGGTTCAGTTTTAGTTTTATCCGAGGCTATGAATATTACATTGTTACAACTCAACAATATTTGTTTTTGCGGACCAATTTGCGCTATCAAATAATAGACTGGTCTTTTCAAAATCCATTGAGGCGAGGAGACAATAATGAGGGGCAAGTTTCGGTGGATGTCTATTTTAGAGCATTTGCCGAATCGGCAAATGTCAAAGATCGTTTTTTTGCGGAAACAAATCCTTTGAACAATGAATGGTTATTTGGCAGCGGTATTGCCCTTGATTTTATTTTTTGGGAAAACATTCCAATGAGCATTGAGTATACAATCAATCGAAAAAAGGAACGCGGCTTTTTTGTGCATTTAGGTTTGTTATGGGATTTTTGGGTGAAGACTTGAAACTAAAAAATAATTGGACTGTTAATTGTAGTGAAGTGATGACTTCCAATAATCTTGCCAGAAATTTTTTTTGAACGATTATTCCAAAATAACTGGACTGAAGTGATGACTTCCAATAATCTTGCCAGAAAATTAGATAGCTTGGTAAAATTGTTTAAATTTAAAATTATGAAATACGTATTAATTGCATTTTGTTTTTTTCAATCAGTTTTAATAATGGGACAACAAGACGAAACGGGTTTAGATAAAAGCAATACCAATCTTGATATAAATCAGGCAGCAGAGTTGATTAAGTTGCCGATGAACTGCATTTGTAATCCATTGCCTTATAAGTCTGGTCATGTATTGGCAAAAGAATCTGATTTGGCAATGCCTCAAGTCCATCATCCTGCTTTTTATGGTTGTTTTGATTGGCATTCTGCCGTTCATGGGCATTGGTCGATAGTGTATTTATTGAAAAAATATCCAGTATTGACGGTGCAATCAGAGGCGAGGGATTTGTTGAATAAAAATTTGACACAGGAAGCGATTGAGCAAGAGATAGCCTACTTTTCTATGAGTAAATACACGGAAAGTTTTGAGCGTACTTACGGCTGGGCGTGGCTTTTGAAGTTAGGAGAAGAATTGAAAACCTGGGATGATCCCGATGCGCAACGCTGGTATAAAAATTTGGAGCCTTTGTGCGAATTGATTTCAAAAAAGTATGTTGAATACTTGCCTAAGTTGGTGTATCCGATCAGGGTTGGGGAGCATACCAATACCGCTTTCGGGTTGACCTTTGCTTACGATTATGCAGTTACGGTCAATGATGCTGCTTTGAAAAATATGATTGCTGAAAGGGCTAAGACTTTTTATATGGACGATGCAGGTTGTCCTATTTCGTGGGAACCGAGTGGCTACGATTTTTTGAGCCCTTGCTTGCAAGAGATGGACATAATGCGGAGGGTACTTGACAAGAGTGCATTTGTATCTTGGTTGAATGATTTTTTACCTGCTATCAAAGAACAATCTTTTAGCTTGGAGGTTGGAAAGATTCTGGATAGGAGTGATGGAAAGTTGGTTCATTTAGATGGTTTGAATTTTTCGAGAGCGTGGTGCTTGTTTAGCGTTGCACAAAGTGTAGAAGCGAATGAGCAAGTACTCCAAGTAGCGGAGGAACATTTGCGCTATTCACTGACAAAGATAACCGATGGGGACTATGCGGGGGAACACTGGCTGGCGTCTTTTGCTTTGTACGCGTTGAAGTGTAAGACGGAGCTAGAGAAGTGAATGTGATCAATGCTTTAATGAAATGGGAGAATGAATGAATGCAAGAATCAATGCTGTTTAGTTAAGAAATTGAAAGTTTTTTTGAAAAAGCC
>JAHDGP010000090.1:7315-12737 GCA_020627525.1 Bacteroidota bacterium | reverse complement strand
CAAACAATTTTAATGAGTGTATTAAAAAGCGATTAGGGTCGTCCAACCAAGTTGGGCAGCAATGAAATTCGTCAATGTCAAGAACTGTTTTAACTTCTCCAGATGCCATATCATATGTGCGAATTACACCATGAGCATCAACAAAACTTTCCCAAGCTATATAGTTGCCACCTGGTGCCATATAAGGATCATTGTCTCTAATTTCATCATCCGTCAATTGGGTGATGTTTGAAAGATTGCCGTTTTCATCAATATCAGCAATGTGTACCTCAAGCTTATTTTGTGTCAAAATATCAAGTATCAATTGAACAATATTATTAGAATCATAATCTTGGGGGAAGGCGGAATAAATAATTTTTTTGCCGTCGATAGACCATGTTGGATCAACCCGCAAACCAGGTCCTGAAGTAACTTGTACAGCATTTTTACCATCAGCATCCGTTCTTACAATTTGAAAATAAGTTTCATCAGGTTTGTTCGGATCTTCTGCTAGGCTTGCAGCCATTATTAAGTGTTCACCATCTGGTGACCAATCGGCAACACCTTGTGCTTGCCAACAGTAATCCATTAAGCCAATCAATCTTTTTCCATTCGAACCATCAATGTCAAATCGCCAAAGCTCTGCACGCTCATAGTCATTGTCTTCTTTGTCGTCTCCAATTGGGGAGCGATAACAAATAAAGAATTCTTTGGATGGATGCAATCTTGCCCACCAAAAATCGTAATGCTCATCTTCAACTAAAATCTGTTCTGGTCCATCACCAATCTTAACAGCAATTTTTGTATTGGATTCATGCTCCCCTAAATCTTTCACGTTATACAATATTGCTTCACTACAGTCAGTCAATGGATTTTCCGTTTCATCGGAAGATTGGTTTTCTGTTGCTTCAATTGGGTCTTTCGTACAGGCTGTAAATAGTATTACTAAAGTTATAGGCAGGAGTAATACAAATTTGAAATTGTTGTTTAACATAGCTTTAGAATTTGTATGAAACAATGAACGCTATGTTATTAGAATATATTGTATGTGTAAAGTTTAATGAGCCATTCTACGATCCCAATTTTATACCAATTTCAATAAAGAATGACGTATAAAATTTAAGATTTAAATTTTTAATAGCAAGGAAAAAAAGCCAAACATCTATTGATGTAAGATAAATCAGTAGCCTGAATGGCTCCATCTAAATTTGCACTCGTCAGTGAATAAAATTGGATAGCCATCATTGTGTATATCAATTTTCGAGTTCTAAACTTTATCAATTTCTTCAATAATCCGATTTATTTTTTCTTCAAGAGATGAATAAAAACCTTGAATGAAAATTCTATTGTTTTGTATTTTCCATAAATAGGACATCAACTTGTTTTCTTGTTTGTTGTCTAACATCAATGGATGATCTATACCAATAATGCTTCCACTTGAATTAAACAGAAA
The DNA here is from genome assembly GCA_020627525.1 of Bacteroidota bacterium. Classification (GTDB taxonomy): domain Bacteria; phylum Bacteroidota; class Bacteroidia; order Chitinophagales; family UBA2359; genus JAHDGP01. The sequence continues at coordinate 11,305 of JAHDGP010000090.1, read as the reverse complement.
CCTTTCGGAAAGGATATTGTTTAACTCTATAAAATAACTTTGGCTAAATTGCATTTCGCTATAATCTTCTTCCAATTTACTCAATGTGTTGAAATCATATTCATAGAGAGAGATGATTTTAAACCTAAGAGAATCATCTTTTACTATCTGAAGCCCATTTGATTTTAATGATTCATAGCCAGAATTGTTTTGTATGGATACAAAATCTCTAGTAAGATTATAGTATTTTTGTCCTACTGAATCTAAGTTTACGGAATCATTACAGATTAGATTTCTAAAAAAGCTACAGGCTCGAATTCCCTCATTATGCCCCCTGACATTTAATCGAATATCTTCAATATCTTTTTGTAGACCGTTTTTGATTTCTTGTAAAATTTTGGTCTCGACGTTTCTTGTTTTTCTATTGTCATTCCAATTTTCAAGGGCAAATGCGGAAATAATGGCAATAAACATCGTTAAAAACTCAAAAGCATACTTTGACCAATTAAATTTTTTCTTGAACGGATTTGTATTGGCATTTTCCATTTCCTAATTTAAGTAAAAAATTATTAATAACTAATTTCCATTTCCACAGTTTGCTATTTTGGGAAAGGATATTGGAAATCATCGTTTCAGCCTAATAATTTATTTCCTAATTTTGAGTACAAAAAAACCAGCAAATAATACATTTAAAGTATTTGTTTGCTGGTCAAACTTAGCTGTGGCGCTATTTTTATTTTTTACTAACCTACTCATGGAGTACAATTAGTAGTGGTGATTCAAGTTTAAATCATTTGACAGTAGAAACAAGTTTTTTGTCTGTTCAAGGCAAAAGTTCCTGTCTTTAATTTACTTAAGGAGAGGTGCTTTAACGAAGAAAAGATGAAAAATGCGAAGTTTAAAATATCAATGGTTTAGGATTTGAACCACAAGTTTGAAATTTATAAGTTTTCAATATCCGCAGAACCAATGTCTGCCAAATCGACATCAGAAATATCTTCTATACCGATTTGTCCACCTTGGACTTTTCCTGTTTGTTTTTTGGTTAAAACTTTAACATTTTTGTCCTTTTTGAAAGCACTTAATGATTTCTTTTTCATCTCTTTAAATTTACTGTTAGTTAAAAAATATTTGCATGGTTTAAATAGAGTAAGGTGTGATTCTCAAGTAGAAACTGTACATAATCCGGATATTCTACTTTCGAGTTGTTTATATTAGGTATAAACAATTTTGAGCTGGTAGATTCAACACCTTTTGAACTGTTCCAGCTTGCTTTGTTGTTAGTTGCTTTGAGTTTTAACTAACTTAAAAGGCTTTCAGAGTTTCTTTTTCATTAGCAGTTAATTTTATAAATATTAATAAATTTGTTAAAGCGAAAAATGAATTTTCGCACACTAATAGTTTACGCTGAAAAGGCGTTTAGGTTGCAGGGATAATTAGTGCATTTATTTACAAAAGTTGCCTAGATTTGCTGACCTATATACCTGAATATAGTTGGGTTTAATATAGGTGTGTCTGTTAACAGTTATATATTTGTTTTTCGGAAATATAAATGTTAAAATATACTTGTTGATTGTGGAAATAAATTGTATTAAATAATTGCAATTTTGAAATGTTTTATTTGAAATACATTTTTAGAATAATGTATTAATGTAAAGGCTTAATTTTTATGAAATCCATAAAAAAGCAAGGTTTTTATGCGTTTTAACTAATTCCTTTTCATTCTGATAAATGAGTTTTAAGGAGGATGTTTGCAGTTTTATACAATGGCGAGTTTACTTCAATAATCGTTCTTTTGAATAATGAGCTGAGGCAGTGGAATTTATGATTGTTTCGCTTTTTAGCCAGTTTTTATTTACAAAAATTTAGTATTTAACATCATACAACTAGACATTTTTAAAAATCAGTGACAAGCAAACAATATATCCCAAAGCTCAAAAGGTTAAATTCCAATCTATCTCGATTGAAGGTTAAAAAATTTAAAAAGTTAAATTCACTTTTCAACTCCAAGCTTGCAAACCTTAAACAAAACCAATCACCTGAATTTAGACACTCAAAATCAGCATTTATAAAAACTAATCCGTACTTTTAATTCACATCAAAGAAATTTTAAAAAAGAGCCATTTGAATTCAAACAAATCAGTGTAAATGACAACATGAAAGAAAAGATAAAACATTACTTAGAAGAAATAGAAAAGGAAAAAGACATTCGAGTATTATTGGCTTGTGAGACAGGGTCAAGGGCTTGGGGTTTCCCCTCGCCCGATAGTGATTACGATATTCGAATGATTTATGTACATAAACGGGAATGGTACTTGAGTCTTACCAAGCACAAAGATACGATTGAGCGTATGTTTGAAAACAATGATATTGATATTACAGGATGGGAATTAAAGAAAGCACTGCGTTTGTTAGGTAAGTCCAATGCGGCATTTTTAGAACGCATCCAATCGCCAATACTCTATAAACATGATGATGATTTTTTGAAAGAAGTTAGGCTTGTTGCATCAAATCATTATTCTAAAATAGCTACTATTCACCATTATTTAAATATGGGAAAGCGGTGTTTTTATGAAATAGAAAATCAAAAAAAGTATAAACTTAAGAAGTTTTTTTATGCCCTACGTGCAGCAACTGCTTGTAAGTGGATATTGGATCGAGATGAAATCCCACCAATCGTATTTCAGGAAATGATGCAGGGCTTGGAAATAGAGGAGAAAATAAAAGAACGTGTAAATGAATTGATAGAGTTGAAGGCGGAAATTAGTGAAAGTTATTTGCATTTTGGCGAAGAAGCTATTTTTGCATTTATCCAAAAAAATATTTCACAAGCAAAAGAAAATTTTAAGAGTTTACCTGCTGCACAAGGAAGGTTGGAAGATTTAAATATATTTTTCAGAAAACAAATAACTGAATGATGAGTATTGAGGAATTAAAGGAACGGGGCTTGATTATTTTGGAATGTATTAGTGGCAGTAAGGCTTATGGTTTGGATACGCCGACTTCTGATACAGATGTTAAAGGCGTTTTTTTATTGCCAAAAGAGGAGTTTTACGGATTGACTTATACGCCACAAGTTAGCAATCCAAGCAACGATATTGTTTATTATGAATTGCGTCGTTTTATGGAATTGCTCTCTGTCAATAACCCTAATATTCTGGAGTTATTGAATACACCTGATTCAGCAGTTATTTATAAACACCCTTTTTTAAATGATATAAATGCAAGTGTTGTTTTGTCAAAACTGTGCAAAAATACCTTTGGAAAATTTGCCGTTTCTCAAATTAAAAAGGCCAAAGGGTTAAAGAAAAAAATTGTTAATCCAATGGGAGAGGAGCGGAAGAGTATTTTGTCTTTTTGTTATGTCAATTATGAGAATGGTTCAATTGCTTTGGAGAAGTTTTTGGCAATGAAAGACTGGAAGCAAGAGTATTGCGGTTTAGTGAATATCGCAAACATGAAAGGGCTCTATGGATTGTATTATGATTCGGAATTGGATTACAGTGGTATTGTAAGAAAAGCAGAATCTAATGAAATAGCTCTGAGTTCTATTCCTAAAGGCAGTAAACAGGAAGCGATTTTGTATTTTAACAAAGATGGTTATTCTACCTATTGCAAGGAATACCGTGAATACTGGGATTGGGTAGATAAACGCAATGACGCTCGCTATGAAAGTACTCAGAGCCACGGCAAACAATATGATGCTAAAAACATGATGCACACTTTCCGCTTACTGGAAATGGCAATTGAAATCGGTAGGGATGGAATTGTAAATGTCAAAAGACCAGATCGTGATTTTTTACTGGGTATAAAGGCTGGTAACTACGAATACGACGATCTTTTAAAAATGGCAAATGAAAAACAATTGGAAATGGATCGCGTTTTTGAAAAATCCATTTTACCTGAATCGCCAGATATAAATGCAATTTCAGAACTGGCTTTTCGAATTCGGGAGCGGTTTTATGAGGTGGTCTGAGTTGTCGCTTCGGCTCCGCTCAGCGACCATCTTCG
>JAHDGP010000090.1:0-7215 GCA_020627525.1 Bacteroidota bacterium | reverse complement strand
CTTCGGCTCCGCTCAGCGACCATCTTCGACTCAGTTTCGCGACCATCTTCAGCTCCGCCCCGCGACTGAACACACTTTGGCTTTTGGCTCAAAGGCAAAATTTGCGACTCAGTTGAGTGACAAAATGTTGGACCGCTGCGCCCAGAGACAAAACAATCGGTCATTAAGCGGAGCCGAAATGACGCTTTGACCTCACGCTACAAAAACTGTTCTCCCGTTTGTGTTTTAATTTCGGAGTTAATTTCTTTAATGCGTTTTTCTTGATTTAGTTTACAGATTAGCAGAGCGTCATCGGTATCGACAATACAACAATCTTCCATTCCCTGAACGACAACGAGTTTTTTGCTGTCGGATTGAACTAGAACATTCTTACAATCGAAGGTCATTGTGTTGTCACCAACAACGGCATTTCCGAGATCGTTTTTACTTGAATTATCCCAAAGAGAAGTCCACGTTCCGAGGTCTGACCAACCGAAGCTGGTAGGCATTACATATACATTATTGGCCTTTTCCATTACACCATAATCAATAGAAACACTAGGGCTTTGTGAAAAAGCTTTGGAAATAAATGCCTTTTCGTTTTCAGTATTGTAATTTCCATTTTCATCATCGAAAAGCTCTGCAACGCTAGGAAGGTATCTTTGGAAAGCTTCGGTAATTGACTGAACATTCCATAAAAATATACCAGAATTCCATAAAAAATCACCACTGTCGATGAAACGTTTTGCAAGCTCAACGTCAGGTTTTTCGGTGAATGTTTTTACCATATATACGCCTTCTTCAGCATTTTCTTCAAGGTACTGAATGTAACCATAGCCAGTATCAGGACGAGTAGGGCGGATACCGAGCGTTAACAATTTATTGCCGCCAGAAACGAATTCTATACCTGTTTTGATAACATCCAAAAATGCGTCGGTCTTTGTAATCAAATGATCCGATGGAGCAACAATTAGACTCGCATATGGATTTATCGTCTTTAACTTGTAAGACATATAAGCAATGCAAGGTGCAGTGTTTCTTCTTAAAGGTTCAGCCAAAATATTTTCTTCAGGAATTTCTGGCAAATGTTCTTTGCATAAATCTGTATATTGTTCATTGGTAAGCACAAATATATTTTCCTTGGGAATGATTTTCGCAAAACGGTCGAAAGTCATTTTAATAAGAGACTCGCCAGTTCCTAATATATCAAGAAATTGTTTTGGATTTTTCACACGGCTTTGAGGCCAGAATCTACTACCGATTCCCCCGGCCATTATCGCTACATATGTATTTTTCATGAAGGGATTATTTTGTGCAAAGATAAGGAATCAATGCGTAGTGCATAATGCATAACGCATAATTTTTTTTGTAATAAATAATACATAATATCTTTCAAAAATAAATCTATCAGGCGTTAAGAAAAATGTGGTTCAATATACCCTATAAGTCAATGCAGTAGAAGCAAAGCGGTTTAACACCTGCAACGTAGTAAAAGCAAAGTGGTTTAACATCAGCTTTGTGGTAAAAAAAGTGGTTTAACATCAGCTTTGTGGTAAAAAAAGTGGTTTAATACCTGTTATGTGGTAAAAGCAGAGTGGTTTAATACCTGCAAAAGTGGTTAAGAACGAATCGCCTCAACAGGGTCCATTCTCGAAGCGACAAAAGCAGGAATAAAGCCAGCAACTATTCCAATTACAACAGAGATCCCGATTCCAACAATGGCGTTTTGGGAAGACATAAACAGCGTGAAAGCATCTATGAATTGATTGCCCAAAAAGAGTAAAAAATAGACTGTTCCCAAGCCTAACAGTCCACCGATAATGGTCAGAATAATTGACTCGGTAAGAAATTCGAGTAAGATGTAAATGCGCTTTGCCCCCATCGACTTTTTAATACCGATGATTCGAGTTCTTTCTTTCACAGAAACGAACATGATATTGGCGATGCCAAAGCCACCAACGAGAATTGCAAAGAAACCGATAAGGAAACCAGCGAGCGAAACGACGGAGAAGACGCTGTCAATGAGTCCTGTGAGCAAACTAAGATTGTTGAGTTCAAAGTTGTCTTGTTCTCTAGGTTTTAGGTGACGCATGCCACGGAGGACGCCCCTGCTTTCTTCTTTTAAATCGTCTAATGGAATACCTTCTTTTGCCCTCATCGAAATGATGTGTCCCATTCGTTTGCTATTGACATTGAAATATTTTCTAAAATAATTATAAGGGACAACTGTCGCTTCGTCAAAGCCGTCGTTTATAATACTCGCCCCTTCTTTTTTTATAACACCTATTACTGTCAATTTTCTTCCTTTATGTTTTATTTGTTGCCCTACTGCAAAGGAAGGACTAGGGAAAAGGTTTTCAGCAATTTCCCAACCTATGACAATTGCATTTCGACCCACCTGCATTTCATCAGGAGTGAAAAACCGTCCATATTCCATGTTAATATCGAGCAGTTCAGCAAAATCATATGTAGCCCCTATTACAATGCCATTCTCTATTGCGTCTCCACGATATTGCAATTTTTGCCCTGCCATAAAGGCACGTATGCTGATTAAATCTGCTGTTTGTGTGCGCTCTTGTAGTGCTTTAAATTCTCTATAATTGGGGTAGGGACGTTTCATGTATTTCCACCAATTGGTTCCTATCTTTTGCAAATCCCAAGATTCTTTAGAAATATGAATGACGTTGCTGCCTACACGATTGAAAGACTGCTTTAAGCCATCTTGAAAACTATCAATAACAGAAAGAACAGAAATTACGCAGAAGATACCGATTGAAATACCTAGTAAGGAGAGGAAAGTTCGCAATTTGTTTGCCCATAGTTCTTGTAGAGCGAGAACTATTCCTTCTTGAAATATTTTAAGAAAAATGAGCATATTTTGCGATGTTATTTATCCATAGGTACTATAGATACCTCTCTAGTTTTTTAATATTTTATTGAAAATGTTTCCATTGTTTGTATTAAATTCTACCAATAATATGCCAACAGGAAATTCCGATAAACTTATTTTGCTAAATCCCAACTTTGAATCATCTAACTTTTCCTACAGAATCAAATATAGTGAAATTGATTACTCTCAAAGATAATAAAAATATAGTTTGTAATTTACTTTGTTTATTTTTGCTTCAGTACGATTTATTTAAATGTTAAAATTTGATCAAATTAAATAAAATATTGAGAATAACTTTTGCAATTTTCGCAATTGTGGTGAATTTATTTTTTATGACAACTGTCCATGCACAGAGGTCGATTGATTTAGAGCTTGGTTTCGATTATGGAAGAATAGTACCTCATCGTTCGTACTTTGAGCCAGAAATCACTGAAAATTCATTTGCAATTGACTTGGCTTTTAGCACAGATTTAAATCCGAAACGGTATACGAGAAAATTATTTTCAAATACAATTGTTGGTGGAAATATAGTTTATTCAAAATATGGCGATGCTGATTTGTTTGGAGAAAGCATTGGCTTTTTTCCATTTATCGAAAGTCAAAAAAAATATGAGAAAAGCAAGTTGTATTTTCGGTTTGGATTGGGGCTTGCTTACATTTCTAAAAAATATGATGCCGTTGAAAATCCGACAAACAACGTGATTAGTGCAAATTTAAATAATGTTACTCGCATAGAATTTGGTTATAAAAGACAATTGAAAAAACGCTTAGGAATGAATGCCGCATTTGTAGCAACTCATTATTCCAATGGAAATATGGTTCGACCTAATTTGGGTATGAATTTGATTATGGGGAAATTGGCTTTTACTTACAGATTGATTGAAAAAAATGCAACTCAAAAAAAAGAGCTTATTAACTTACCTAAAAGCGAAAAAAAATTATTGGTTAGAATGGATTTTGACTATGGTTATTCTACTGGAAGGATAAATGGTCGTGTACCTGGTAAAAGTTTGTTTCCAGTTGCTAGAGCAAATCTTGTTTTTGCGAAACCAACAGGATTAAAAGGTCAATGGCTTTTAGGGCTACATTATGAGTATGATGGCAGTATTTATGAGACCTTAGATTATTACCAGGAAGAAGATAAATTAGCCGTTGCTGGAAAGGGAATGATTACAGCAGGCTATGAGTTAAAAGTCGGACATATAGGAATGTTTGCACACTTAGGTACATATTTTTTAAACAGAGGCTATGAACCAATTAGTTTTTTTGAACATGATTACTTCTATGAACTAATAGGGCTAAATGCTTATATGAAAGACCCCAATCTTAATCCTCATAATAATTTGTATTTTACCATTCGAATAAAGGCACATGCAGCGAGGGCGCAGAATTTTTCAGTTGGTTTGGGGTGGGTTTTTTAAGTATGTATATATAAGTGAAGTGATGAGTTACAAGATTTGTGCCAGAACTTTGTTTTTATAAAAATAATTGGACTGAAGTGATGACTTCCAAAAACTATGCCAGGTATGATGCTTCTTGGTGCAAATGGATGTAAGTAAAGTTTAAGAGTTGAATGATCAAGTCATGTTAAAGTTTTCTTGCACAACTTTTGACTTGCCAGATTAGTTGTGGCAAACTTTGTGATATGCTCACCAAGTAGTTTTGTTGCTAGTTTTTTATTGCAGATGTTTCTCATTGAATATCCTTTGTATTCTGAAGCAGAACAAAAATTCCAGTCCTCTGGTTTTGAAACTAAGCTTGCTTTTATAGGGTTGTTGTGAATATATAGAAAACAGTTTTGTGCATAATCAAAATCTGGTTTAAAAAAATGCGAAGCATTTTTTCCATCAACTGTAATTACACCTTTGGTTAAGCCATCCTTACATTTAGTAGTTTTTCTGAATAATGATCCTGATCTATTAAAGTGTGTATTTATACCTCTAGTATAAGATCTTAATATTATTGCAATGGCCTTGCTTAATTTCTGAGAGTGTCCTTTAGAAAGGGGATCATCTTTATAAGTATTATATAATTGATGCGGCTTAACCATATTTGACAACTCACAGGCTTCTGGTCTAGTATATATCAGCCAATGAAAGTGATTAGGCATTAAACAGTAACATAAAATATCTGCTATTGGAAGAAGGTGTTTTTTCATTTTTCTTAGAAAATAATAATAATTATCATCATTGAAAAATATTTGCTGTTTGTTATTACCTTGATTGTATATATGATAAACTCTTCCTGCTTCGTAGTGCATAATAAACTTTTTTTATACAATGCGAAATGTAGTGAAATGCAAGTTTTTTATTATAGTGAAGTGATGAGTTACAAGATTTGTGCCAGAACTTTGCTTTTATGAAAATAATTGGACTGAAGTGATGAGTTCCAAGCTTCGTGCCAAAAACTCAGATTTATAGGAATTTAAAAAAATAATTGGACTGAAGTGATGACTTCCAAAATATGTGCCAAAAATTTAAGAATAATGGTATAATCACCTTGAACAAATATCCTTAAAATTGCAATACAGACATTTCTTTTCATCTTCGGTTTGTCGGAATGGGATGGTGGTGTCGAAAATTTCACCAAAATACTTCTTTAAATTTTCTTCGTATAAGCTTAGAAGTTCGTCGGAGATGACTGATCCTTTGCGAAGCATTTGAACACCCTTGTTTACCTCTTTTAAGCTGTAAATACCGGCTGCGGTAGAGCGCAAAGCGTTTTGTTGCTTGAAAAGATAAGTGTAAAAATAGGCTTGTAAACCAGATTTTAACTGTGTGTCGTTGAAGTATTTTTCTATGTATTCAGAATCATTTATTTTTTTCTTTGGCTCATTCATTTTGACAAAGCCTGTTTTGTAATCAACTACGCGAAGTGTTTCGTTCGTGGATGGGTTTGGCTGATCCACTCGGTCAATCGTTCCAGACAAAAGAATTGTTTTTTCAGCATCTAGTTGGAGTTTTTGACGTTTCGATTTTTGCTCTACAGAGAAAATTGAAAAAGGTGTTTGTTGAACATCTTTCTTTAAGACGCTTTTTATGATTTGAAAAATAATATTAAACAGAATAATATTTCTACCAGTTAGTTCTTCACAACTTTCCGAAATAAAGTAATGGTTGATGAGAACTTGCTCAATATGGTTTGTTATAAATGCATCATCAATTAGTCCGTCGTAATCCTCTTTGTTGAGTGTTTTTTGAGTGAAAGGCTTGTAGATGTTTTCCAAACATTCGTGAACGACATTTCCCAAATCTACTGCTTCAATTTTTTCTGAATTTTCATCGGAGGATTTCAGTTCTGCAACATACAAAAAGTAAAAACGGAGAGGGCACTCCAAATAATTGCTTAAAGCCGTTGGTGAAAAATACTTAACCACTTTTTCTGAGTCTTTGGGATCTAGCAAAAATTTATCCATTTCTGCCAATACATTTTCCGTTTTCTCAATTTCAATCTTCGCTATCTCATTTGTATTTTTAGGAGGGTTTATTGAAATTATTTCTTGGGAAATTTTGACCTTCGTCGCTTCTTTTCTCTTGGTAACAATTCTCATTAATTGTGAAATGAAACGACTTTTTTCTCCTGATCCTCCGCCAGACTTAACTTCCGTATCATACAATAAATAAATGTTTTCAGCTCTTTGTAACAAACGGTAAAAGTGGTAACAGTAAATTGCGTCTTGCTCTTCGAAAGTTGGCATTTTGAAAGCTTTCCTAACAGAGTAAGGGATAAAACTATTCAACTTTCTTTCAGAAGGCAACTGTCCTTCATTTACAGATAAAATAAATACGTTTTTGAAATCCAAAGTTCTGGTTTCTAAGAAACCCATTATTTGAATGCCTGAATCGGTATCTCCTGTGAATGGAATTTTTACCACTCTCAAATAATCCAGTGTTAATTTTCTAAGTAAGGGAACACTGATTTTGTATAAGTTTTCTTCAATCCTTTTTTGTAGTAACTGTAAATTTATAATAAAATGATAAATGAAATCTTTTTCTTGTTGAAACTGATTGCTTATTTCTTTTTCGATCGTTGAATTATTTTCTGAGTTCTCAGCATCTTCAGAATTGTGAAAATAATTGAATATGACTTTTAAAAAATCAATCAGAAAGTTTAAAAATTCTTTTGACGTTTTTTGAGGTGTAAAAGCAGTTAGTATGTTTTCTGATTTTACTATGTTTTTAATATCTTCTAGTTTTAAATAAATCCTTCGATTAATAGAGAGCCAGTGAATGTAATCAGGATAATTCTCCTCACTAAGTGTGTGGATGTATGCGTTTTTGAAAAATTTTAATCGAACTGTTGTACTGTGCATTCTTACCTACTCCTCGTCGGGTAATTTGTAAGTC
>JAHDGP010000089.1 GCA_020627525.1 Bacteroidota bacterium | reverse complement strand
AGTTTCCTATTTTATCAGAAAACTCAAAGAATTTTTTCTTAGTATTAAGCTCTAATAATTCAATTTTAACATCAGATATTGTTTTTTTAGTCTGATAATCAATTAGAACACCTGCAACATAGAATTTCTTATCGTTATTCTTTTGTTTCTTTAGACTAACGCTATTGTTGTTGTTGACATCTCTAAATGAAACAGTTTCTAATTGAGATTCATTGGTTGACTTGATTGGTTTTTTAACGATAATTTCAAGCGGTTCATCCAATTCTTCAATTTGTTCTATTGAAATCTGCACTTTATACAAATCATCGCCACCCTTACCGTTTTTACGGTTTGAAGACATAAAGCCATAGTCTTTTTTATCGGATAATGCCAAGCCAAAATCGTCGGCAGTTGAATTTAAGACATAACCAACATTTTTTGGTTTAGACCAAGCTGCATTGTATTGTTTTGTTTGAAAAATATCCAATCCACCAAAACCACCGTGGCTATCAGATGAAAAATACAAAGTTCCATCTTTGTGAAGTGCTGGAAATACTTCATTTCCTTCTGTATTAATTTCGGCACCAAGGTTTACAGGTGGGCTCCAGTCATTGCCTGATTTATTGGAAACATAAATATCATTTCCACCATAGCCACCGTTTATGTTAGAACTAAAGTACATTTTAAATCCATCAGAAGAAACTGTTGGATGTGCAAATGAGCCAGAGAGCTTTTTCTTTCCAAATTTCACAGGAGAAGGTTTAGACCAATTCCCATTTTTCAATTCTGATTTATAAATTCTAAGGGTAGCACCGCCCCCTTTCCATTTAAATAATTTTTTTATATTTCTAGTAAAATATAGGGTTTTACCATCACCAGTAAAAGTAACGGGACCATCATTGAATTTACTAGAACTCCAACCAGGAAGCTCAGTTTCGTCTTCCCATTCATCATTAGCTCCCATTTTGCTATACCAAAGATCAAGGTATGTTTCTCCCGTCCAACCATCAATTTTATCTCTAGAACCAGTTACTCTACCAGAGGCAAAGACAATTCCATCATTATATAAAGTTGGACAAAAATCTGATTGTTTGGAGTTTATTGGCAAAATCGAAACACTATAGTGGCTTGAATCAGCATATAAATCTTCAATATTATCGCACCATTCAATCATTCTTTGAGGTCTGGAATCTCTTGGATGCAGTCTGGCATATTCGCCAAACATAAATTTGGCTTGGTCATATTTCCCCAAACTCATCAAGACTTGAGCAAAATCAAATTTGATGGTAGAATTTCTTGGATTTAATTCAACAGCTTTTTCATACCATTTGGCAGCTTTGTCAAATTTGGAAACGGATCTATAACAATCTGCCAATTTAATAACTGCTTCTCTGTACTTTTTGCTTTTTTTCTTGGGTTTCTTAAGGACACCTTTATACAACACTATTGCCTTTGAATATTCAAAGGATTCATAGTGTTTGTTTGCCATTTTAAGATCACTTTGCGCATTTAAAGTGATATTTAAAACAAAGCAAACAACAATGAAAAATATTGTTGACAACTTCATAGTGACTAATTAAATTATAAGATACCTGAATGTAAATCAAAAAAAATGCCAAAATAGACGTTACCCTTGATGACAATAATTATTATCAAGGTAACAATAGGGCGATTTATTTAAAATAATTAGTGTGGTGAAAGGTTTTATCCTATACACAAATATACTATATTTTATTTAAAAAAAGCTTAAAATATATGTTTATTTTCCTACCTTTGCGCGAGATTTATCAGTAATAACCTTAAATATCAAAAAACAATGTCAAACATTGGTAAAATAAAACAAATTATTGGGGCGGTTGTGGATGTTAGTTTTTCTGATGCAAATTTACCCGACATTTTGAATGCTTTGGAGATTCAAAGAAAAGATGGCAGTAAATTAATTCTTGAAACTCAACAACATTTAGGAGAAGATAGTGTAAGAGCTATTGCAATGGACTCTACGGATGGTCTCACAAGAGGAATGGCAGTTACTGATATGGGACAGCCTATGTCAATGCCAATTGGAGAAGAAGTTAAGGGAAGATTATTCAACGTAATTGGAGAGGCAATTGATGGTATTGGTCCAGTAAGTAAAGCAAGAAGCTACCCAATTCATAGAAAACCACCTTCATTTGATAATTTATCAACTGATTCTGAAGTGCTTTTTACAGGAATCAAAGTAATTGATTTGATTGAGCCTTATTCAAAAGGTGGAAAAATTGGATTGTTTGGTGGTGCGGGAGTAGGAAAAACCGTATTGATTATGGAGTTGGTAAACAATATTGCGAAAGCTTATGAAGGTTTATCAGTATTTGCGGGAGTAGGAGAGAGAACACGTGAAGGAAACGATTTGTTGAGGGAGTTTTTGGAATCGGGTGTAATTGATTATGGTAAAGAGTTTTTCCATTCTATGGAAGAAGGTGGCTGGGACTTATCATCAGTTAAAGCTGAAGATCTTAAAAAATCAAAAGCGACATTGGTATTTGGTCAAATGAATGAGCCACCTGGGGCGAGAGCAAGGGTAGCACTTTCTGGATTGACTGTTGCTGAGTATTTCCGTGATGGTGACGGTGGTTCTGGTGGTCGTGATATCTTATTCTTTATCGACAATATCTTCCGTTTCACACAAGCTGGTTCTGAGGTATCTGCATTGTTAGGGCGTATGCCTTCAGCGGTAGGATACCAACCAACATTGGCGACGGAGATGGGTATGATGCAGGAGCGTATTACTTCTACAAAAAATGGATCAATTACCTCTGTGCAAGCGGTATATGTACCTGCGGATGATTTAACGGATCCGGCACCAGCGACAACATTTGCCCATTTGGATGCAACAACGGTACTTGATCGTAAATTGGCGGCCTTGGGTATTTACCCTGCGGTGAGTCCATTGGATTCGACTTCTCGTATCTTATCACCAGACATTATTGGGGAAGAGCACTACAATACAGCTCAAAGAGTAATCAACATTTTACAGCGTTATAAAGAGCTTCAAGATATTATTGCAATTCTTGGTTTGGACGAATTGAGTGAGGAAGATAAATTAATTGTATTCCGTGCTAGAAAAGTTCAACGTTTCTTATCACAACCTTTCCACGTTGCAGAGCAATTTACTGGTATTCCAGGTGTATTGGTTGATATTAAAGAAACAATCAAAGGATTTAATATGATTATGGATGGTGAAGTGGATGAATATCCAGAAGCAGCATTCAACTTGAAAGGTTCAATAGAAGAAGCTATTGAGGCTGGTAAAAAACTTTTAGCAGAAACAGCTTAAATTTAAATTATGCATTTAGAAATTCTAACGCCAGACGCAAAAGTTTTCGAAGGAGAAGTAAACAGAGTGATTTTTCCAGGTATTATGGGAGGCTTTGAAGTTTTAAATGGGCACGCCCCATTAATTTCCGCTCTTAAAGATGGCATCATTAAAGTTACATCTGCTAGCAATGTGGAGGAATTTAATGTGAAAAGTGGATTTGTTGAAGTTTTGAATAACAAATTGACAGTTTGTGTTGAAGGAGTGATTGAAAACAACTAGTAGTAAATTATTAAAAAAATGTAGGTGGGGAATTTAAGTTTCCCACCTTTTTTTTTGTTTTTATTTGGAATTCGAATTTAAATCAATTTAAACATTAAAATGTCGTATATAAATGAATAAAATCAATCAATATCTTTCAAATTTTCGGTCCAATTGAAAGCTTCTATTTAGCTTTGGCTGTCGAAAGGTTGAACGTTTTCTTTTTGTCTCAGCGGGCACTGCTTGATATTGATTAATTTTATATTCACAATCAATACGAGATTATATAATTCAAATTGTATAATTTGACATTTCATTATTCTGCATCACTTTAAAGTATTGAAATTTGATTTTCTTTAGAAAAAGATAATTGAATCTTTACTTTATTTTTGATCAACTACTTTTTTATATCTAAATTTATTTAAAGATGGAGAAGTATCAAGTATCAGCAAGAAAATACCGACCCAGTCGGTTTGAAGAAGTAGTAGGACAAGAACACATTACTTCTACGTTAATCAATGCAATTCAATCAAATCAATTAGCACAAGCTTTTTTATTTTGTGGACCGCGAGGAGTGGGGAAAACAAGTTGCGCCAGAATTCTTGCCAAGGTAATTAATACTCCTAACCCTGAACAAGCAGTCAAAGACGGCTCTTATGCTGATTCCAATCTAGAAGTATCTTTAAATATATTTGAGCTTGATGCGGCTTCAAACAACAGTGTAGAAGATATTCGTAATTTGATTGAACAAGTTCGTTTTGCTCCTCAATCTGGTTCTTATAAAGTTTATATAATAGATGAGGTGCATATGCTTTCCACACAGGCATTCAATGCCTTTTTAAAAACATTAGAAGAGCCTCCACCATATGCTATTTTCATTTTGGCAACTACCGAAAAACATAAAATTTTACCTACCATTTTGTCAAGATGTCAAACCTTTAATTTTAAACGCATTGGGGTAAAAGATATGGCAGCTCACTTGGCAAATATATGTCAAAAAGAAAATATTGAAGCGGAAGAAGATGCTTTACATCTTATTGCAATGAAAGCTGATGGCGCACTGAGAGACTCATTGTCCATATTTGATAGAATGGCAAGTTTTTCCAATAAAAAAATTCAATACCAACAAGTGTTGGAGGCTTTGAATGTATTGGATTATGATTATTATTTTAAGATAACAGATGCATTAATTTTGCAAGATGCACCAACTGCATTGAGACTACTAAATGATGTACTAGAATTGGGATTTGATGGCGGGGAGTTATTGAATGGTCTTGCCAGCCATTTTAGAGATTTGTTGTTTGCAAAAGACGAACAAACGGTAAATATTTTAGAATTTAGCGAATCACTTAAACAACGTTACTTAAATCAATCTTCAGCTTTAGGGAGTTCATATTTATTGAGCGGACTTTCTATTATAAATGGATATGCGATAAATTATAAGACCGTTCAAAATAAACAACTTCAAGTGGAATTGGCATTGTTAAAAATTGCCAATCTAAAATCGGTATTAAATTTTCAACAATTAACTTCGGTATCTGCACCAGTTGTTGAAAAAAAAAATAATTTAGGTACTGAAAAAGTAGAAACTAAAGCAAAACAAGTTTACAGAGATCCGTTAGATCCAAGAAATCAAGTCGGGCAAAATGAGCTAGTAAAAAAAGAGGTGATTTTACCTGATGCTGAAAATGATGTTGGGAAAAAAGTGGAGGTGTTAGAAAATATTTCACAAGAAAAAAGTGAAACAATAGCCCCCAACGTTAAGGAAGAGGTGAAGAATGATTCGATTTCAAATTTGAATGTTGAGAAAAGTGAAACTTCTGACAAAGATTTAATCAAAAGTGAGGATGAAGCATCAGTTGAAGCAAGTACTGAAAAGAAAGAAAAAATTATATCTGAAAATCCATCAATTGGAAAAACAAATATTCAAAAAAACTTGTTATTAGACATTGAAGATGATACTAATAGTCCATCTATATTGTCTTTGGCAGAGATTGAACAGGAAGAAGTTGAAAAAGAAAAAGAGATAGGAGATCGAAAACGAATTGATGAAACGGATTTAAATACGGAAAAGATTCAAAAATTGTGGAATGTTTTTAAAGAGAGTTTAGATTCTAACCAATCAAAAGCAATTTTTAAAAAATATCCACCAGAGTTAAAAGATGCAGGTGTTTATGTAGCTGTTTCAAATCCGGTGGAGCAAGCCAGGGTTAGAGAAGAGGCAGTTTCATTTATTGATTCGGTAACCAAAGAATATAATTTGATAGAATTAGAGTTACATGTTTCAGTTGATAAATCTCTAGAAGAGGAAACGGAAAAGAAATTATTTACACCACAAGATAAACTCCAGGCAATGATTGAAAAAAATCCTGCTATTGATGAGTTTAGAAGAAAGTTGTTTTTAGAAATTAAGTATTAATATAAAATATGGTCAACATCGCTGGTAAAAAGAGAAAGTCTACAAAGATATATAAGTATAAAACATTTAAAAATGATGTTTTAAAAACAAGATTATACACTTTGAAAAATGGTCTTGAAGTTTATCTTACTGAAAACAAAGATGAACCTAGAATTAATACTGCAATAGCATTTAGAGCAGGTTCGAAAAATGATCCACCAGAAACAACGGGCTTGGCGCATTATATGGAGCATATGCTATTTAAAGGAACAGCTGATATTGGAACTACCAACTGGAAAGAGGAAAAGGTACTGCTAGATAAAATAGCTGCTTTATACGAAGAGCACTTGAATACCAAAAGCTCAAAAAAGAAAAAAGAAATTTATAAAAAAATAGATGACTTATCTCAGCAAGCGGCTGAGTTGGCGATTCCCAATGAATATGATAAAATTGTTTCTGCACTTGGTGCAAAAGGAACAAATGCCTACACTTCAACAGAGAAAACGGTTTATCTAAATGATATTCCATCAAACGAATTAGAGAAATGGTTGATCGTTGAATCGAATCGTTTCAAAAAATTGGTTTTAAGATTGTTCCATACGGAAATGGAAACAGTTTATGAGGAATTTAATAGATCATTAGACAATGATTATGTAAAATCTTGGCGTTCGATATATGAAGGCTTGTATCAAAAGCATCCTTATGGAATTCCTGTTATTGGATTGGGAGAGCATTTGAAAAATCCTTCAATGAATAATATTTACGATTATTTTTATGCGCACTACCGTCCAAACAATGCTGCTATTTGTATTTCGGGAGATTTAGATCCTGAGAAAACAATTGCAATGATTGATCAATACTTTGGTGATTGGGAGCCTACAGAAATTCCACCTTTTACTTTTAAGCCTGAAGCTCCAATTAAAAAGCCTATTGTAAAGAAAAATTACGGTACACAAACAGATCATCTTTATTTTGCTTATCGGTTCGACGGAGCCGCATCGCACGATCCAACAATGACAAGACTGGTTGGCGGCTTATTGTTCAATG
The DNA here is from genome assembly GCA_020627525.1 of Bacteroidota bacterium. Lineage (GTDB taxonomy): Bacteria > Bacteroidota > Bacteroidia > Chitinophagales > UBA2359 > JAHDGP01. The sequence continues at coordinate 5,793 of JAHDGP010000089.1, read as the reverse complement.
AAATAGCTGGTTTGTTTGATACAAACCTGATGCAAAAGCAGAAAGTTTTACAAGCCTATTCTTTTGAAATGATGATGAGAGATTACAGTCATCATGTATTTTTCGGTTTGCCCAAGCAAGGGCAGTCTTTAGAGGAAGTACGAGATTTGATGCTTGCGGAAATTGAAAAGTTGAAAAGAGGCGAATTTGAAGATTGGTTGATTCCGGCAGTCGTCAATCATTTAAAATACAAACGTGTTAGAGGATTTAGAACCAACAAAGCGAGAACCGGATTTTTAGTTGAAGTATTTACATTAGATGTTCCTTATGAGGAGGCCATAGATTTCTATGAAAATATGGCTAAGGTTACAAAACAACAAGTAATTGACTTTGTAAAAGAGCACTATAATGATAATTATGTGATAGCTTATAAACATCAGGGTGTTGATGAAAGTTTGGAGCGCGTAGATAAACCTGACATGACTCCTATTCCGATAAACAGAAATGTCAACTCTGAATTTTTTGAAGAATTGTTCAAGAAAAAATCAAGCAGGCTTAAACCTAAGTATTTGGACTTCAACAAGGAATTGAAAAAGCATGTGATTTGTAAAGGGGAAACAGAAATTCCATTTTACTATATTAAAAACAAAAAAGACGATACATTTAAATTATACTACATTTTCGATATTGGAAAACGCCATAATAATAAATTGTCTTTGGCACTTAGTTATCTGTCTTATTTAGGAACAGATGAGATGGACATTTCTGATGTTCAAAAAGAGTTTTTTAAATTAGGTCTTGAATATAAGACAGTCTGTCACGCTAGAAAGTCTTACATTATTTTGGAAGGCTTAGGAAGTTCTTTAGAAGAGGGGATAAAACTGATTGAAAATTTAATTAAAAATGTAAAAGTAGATGTAAATGCGTATCAACAATTGGTTGGAGATACATTGAAAAAGCGTGCTGATCAAAAATTGGCAAAGGATACAGTTTTACATAATGCCATGTTCAATTATGTAATATATGGTGAGTCTTCTCCTTTTACTGATATATTGTCTGAAGAAGAGTTGTTGTCATTAGATCCGAGGGAGCTTGTAAAATTGATTAAAAGCTTGTTTTCTCATGAGATCAACTTGTTTTTCAATGGTGTTCCCAAAGCAGATGAAATTGTTGACTTAATGTTTAAGCATCATCATTTTCCAGCGAAGGTAAAGAAAAGCCCTAAACGCAAAGTGTTTAAGGAAAAAGTGATTGATAAAAATGAAGTCTTTTTGATGGATTTTGATCAGACCCAAGTAGAAATTGTTTTGGTAACTAAAAAAGGCTTGTTCAATAAAGATATAATTGCACACAAAAATATTTTTAATGAATATTTTGGAGCTGGCTTATCTTCTATCATTTTCCAAGAAATTAGAGAAGCAAAAGCATTGGCCTATTCTGCTTATGCGTGGTATACCTCTCCTGATTTTAAGGACAAATCTCATTATATAAAATCATATATTGGTACACAGCCAGATAAATTAGAAGAGGCTGTTGATGTGTTTTTAAGATTGATGAATGATATGCCAAAAGCACAACAACAATTTTTATCTGCAAAAGATGCTGCTTTAAAAAGAATTGAAAGTGAGAGAATCATTCAGGAAAATATTTTCTGGACTTATCAGGAAGCTGTGAATAGAGGTTTGGAAAATGATAATAGAAAGCGTGTTTATGATCAGGTTGCAAATATGACTATTGATGATTTGGAAGAATTTTTTAACAGAGAAATAAAAGGTTCAAAGTTTAGTTATTTAGTACTTGGCAATACAAAATTGTTGGATAAAAAAATATTGAAGAAATTGGGTCCAATTACTGAATTGAAATCAAAACAAATTTTTGGTTACTAAACAAATAAATACCTATTTTGAATAGTTGATTTTCGTTCAATTCAAGGAATGCACGAAAGCTTATCGTAGGTGCAACAAAGGTGCGTACGAGACGCAGAATTGGAAAAAAACAATAGTCAAATGGGTAGAATTTTAGATTGCAAACATAAAAAATCAAACTTGGACAGTTATTTATAAGCATACCTACTTATATCTGATTTAGGTATGAGTTTATTTTGTCAAAGTACTTAATAATTCTAAATTTGTATAAAATTAGAAGAAATGGCTGAAATAATAAGAATGCCTTTAATGAGCGATACAATGACCGAGGGAGTTGTTGTTCAATGGCATAAAAATATAGGAGATGAAGTTAAAGCTGGTGATCTTTTAGCGGAAATAGAAACCGACAAGGCAACTATGGAGCTAGAAAGTTATCAAGAGGGGCACCTTTTGCATATTGGTGCTCAACCTGGAGAAACTGTTGCGGTAAATGCGATCATTGCTATTTTAGGCAATAAGGATGAGGATGTTAAGGCTATAATTGAAGAAGAGGCAAAAGCTGAAACTTCTAAGCCTACTGAAAAAGAACCAGAGAAGGTTTCAGAACCAGTTGCGCCAACACCACCAGCTCCAATGCCTGTTCATACTCCTGCACCAGTTAGTGCTGTTCAGCCGCAAACTACAAATCCTGCTCCGTCGGGAAGAATTAAGGCATCGCCATTGGCCAAAAAAATGGCGGCAGAAAACAAAATAAACTTGTCTTTGGTTACTGGACCTGGCGACGAAGGGCGACTTATTAAAAGAGATGTTGTTGCTTATTTGGCTTCGGCTTCGGCTTCGAGTACCTCAGCCGGCGGAACCTCAGCCGGCGGAACCTCGGCTGTTGGTGGAAATGTATCTAAAAGTGCAGCGCAACCTGTTTTCATTTTGCCACAAGTTGTGGGAGAAGAATCTTTCAAAGATGTCCCCAATTCGCAAATGCGTAAGACGATTGCCAGAAGATTGTCGGAAAGCAAGTTTGGCGCACCTCATTTTTATTTAAAAATGACTATTTGCATGGATAGTGCAATAGTGGCGAGAAAGAAAATGAATGAAGTGTCACCAGCGAAGATATCCTTCAATGATTTAGTTATAAAAGCGGCTGCAATGGCACTTCGAGCGCATCCAGCAGTAAATGCTTCGTGGTTGGGTGATGTCATTAGATACAATAATCACATCAATGTCGGTATGGCAGTTGCTGTCGACGAAGGGTTGATGGTTCCCGTTATCAAATTTGCAGATTCGAAAAGTTTGAGTCATATTGCTGCCGAATCAAGATTATTGGCAGGCAAGGCAAGAGAACGTAAGCTGGATATGGCTGAAATGACTGGCAATACTTTCACCATTTCTAACTTAGGAATGATGGATATTGACGATTTTACTGCGATTATCAATCCTCCTGATGCTTGTATTATGGCTGTTGGTAAGATTGAAAAAGTACCGAGTTTTAATGAAGCTGGAGAAGTGGTTGCTAAAAATCTTATGCGAGTTACATTATCCTGTGATCACAGAGTGGTTGATGGGGCAGTGGGTGCTAAGTTTTTGAATACGTTCAAAAGCAACCTTGAAGAGCCTGTTAGAATGATGGTCTAAATTTAAGTTATCATTTTGTTTTTCATTTTTTTACACTTATCAATATAAAAAAGGAAATTGGACTAACTCCCGTTGCCAAATTTTAAGTATTCGGACATTAATACCGAATTGAATAAGTACTGGTATAAGTGGATTCTACTTTTGTTTTGTTCAGGAGGTGATCATCTTGAAGATTTGTTTATACATTGAAAGCTATATTTCAAAGTCTTTCTGGAAATTGGTATAAATCCATTGTTTTTTAGTGCATTTATATATTATTGTTCTAAATAAAAATGAAAAAAGAATTAGTTCATATTGAATTTCGAAATCATTATAATCCAAAAGCGAAATTTGATTTTGTAAGATTGGGGAAAGTATTGAATCGGACTGATTTAAATCACGATCCTTGTCAACATCATTTGGTTGATTTTTATATAATTATTTTTATTGAAAGTGGGGAAGGGTTCCATACTGTAGATTTTACCGATTACAAATGCAGTGTAGGGTCAATATTGACTATTAGAAAAGATCAATTGCATAAATTTATCAAAAGCAATATTGATGGCAGTATGTTGCTTTTTACGGATGATTTTTTAGAACATTATTTAGAAAAGTTAGAAGCTGTTAAGACTTTGTTGCTATTCAATGAGCTTTTAGGAAAGCCTTTAATTCAATTGGATAAATCTGAAATCAAAGAAGTCTCAAATTTGTTTGAAAGGATTCAAAACGAATATTTTGATGTAAATGATGCTTATTCATTGGAAATAATTAGGAGCGAGTTGCATATTTTGATAACTAAACTGTATAGAATTAAGGCTAATAAAAATTTGGTGATTGATAAAAAACAATACCTAAATGAATTTGTAGATTTTCAGAATTCAATAGAAAAAAATGTTCGAAGTACCATTACAGTCAATGACTACTCACAGATGATGGGAATGAGTACGAAGAAGTTAAATAAAATTACAAAGAGTATTATCAATAAGACAGCCAAAGAGTTTATTGATGAAATTTGTATAAAGCAAATCAAAAGGTTGTTAATAAATACAAATAAAAGTATCAAAGAAATTGCGTTTATATCAGGTTTTAAAGAAACTACAAATTTTTACAAGTATTTTAAACGTCATACACAATCTACACCAGAGCAATTCAGAATTTCTTTTTAGAAATGAATTGACAGATCCTCTTCAAAAAGTGTTTGACATATAGGGCGCAGAATACACAGACTCCCATATTTATAGTCTAAAGGCTGATTTTTATATCCAATAGATTAAATTTCGATCACATCTTTGTGGTATTAATTTAACTAAATATCTTCAAAAATGGCTTTAACAAATAAAGAAAAAGTAGTTGCACTACTAAACAGTTTTAATACAGGAGACAAAACGCCAATTTCATACATTAATCCAAATAAATATATTCAACACAACTTAGCAGTTGGTGATGGTTTGGAAGGATTTGGCGAAGTAATAAAAAATGCGCCACCTCAAGGATTTAAAGCAAATGTTGTAAGAGCATTTCAAGATGGAGATTTTGTGTTTACGCAAACGGAATATGATTTTTTTGGTCCTAAAATCGGGTTTGATGTGTTTCGATTTGAGAATGATTTAATAGTGGAACACTGGGATAATTTGATTGAAGTAATGCCTCCAAACCCAAGTGGCCACACCCAAATTGATGGAAGCGTCGGTATAACTGATAAAGAGAAAACAGAAGTTAATAAAGCATTTGTAAAGGAATTTTTAGAAACTATTTTAGTTAACGGGCAGATGGATAAGCTGGCTAATTATTTTGATGGCGATAACTATATTCAACACAATCCATCAATAGGTGATGGACTTTCTGGTTTGGGTGCTGCTATTAAAGCGATGGCTGAAAATGGGATTAAAATGGAATACCATAAAATCCATAATGTGCTTGGTGAAGGGAATTTTGTTTTAACGATGAGTGAAGGAAAATTTGCGGATAAGCCAACTTCTTATTACGATTTGTTTAGAGTAGAAAATGGTAAAATTGCAGAACATTGGGATGTAATGGAAACGATTCTTCCAGAAGCTGAAAGAAAGAATCAGAATGGAAAATTTTAGATGACGAATCAACTAACGAAGCTGCCCTCATTTATGAGAGCAGCTCATTAGCTATTAAAGACAAAAGGGCCTAGAACCCGATTGAATTTTTTATTTTGGTTAACCATTTTAGATTAACAAATTTGATTTGGTACTGTCTTGTTAGCCAGTTGGAATTTAGCAATTGGCTCTCCAATACAGTCTTTTGAACTTTAGCGGCAGCTATTTTACTGTAATAACGATGCTGTTATACAGGAACAACTGTCTTGATC
>JAHDGP010000088.1 GCA_020627525.1 Bacteroidota bacterium | reverse complement strand
CAGTGTCGATGGCGTTTTGGTATTTTGCTCAACAGAAGGTTGATTATGCTGTCATCGAAACTGGACTCGGTGGGCGATTGGATTCTACGAATATAATCACTCCTGAACTATCTGTTATTACAAATATTGGAAAGGATCACACTAAATATTTGGGGAACACTTTAGATTTAATTGCCAAAGAAAAAGCAGGCATAATAAAAAAAAATATTCCTGTAATTATTGGCTCTTATCAAACAGAAACTGCTCCTGTATTTTTGAGTGTTGCCAATGAAAAACAGTCAGCAATCAATTTTGCCAATCAGTTTGAAGCTTGCCCGTTTGAATCTGATCTAAAAGGTCCATTTCAAGTTAAAAATATTCAAACCATTTATGCAGCTTCAAAAAAAATGCAGGAAATTGGAATAAATATTTCAAACAAACATATCAAAAAAGGCTTAGCTAATGTTATTACAAACACAGCAATGCTTGGTCGTTGGCAAAAGCTTGATTCAAATCCTTTAACCATTGTTGACTCAGCGCACAATGTCGATGGGATTAAAATAGTGGTTCAAAAATTGAAGAGTTTTGATAAAGTACTACACATCGTTTTTGGCATGGTTAAGGATAAAGATATTTCGGGTGTTTTAAAATTATTACCACAAAAGGCCACTTACTATTTTTGTAAGGCAGATGTACCGAGAGGACTAGATGCAAATAAGTTGTATGAAAAAGCCAAACAGTTTGGTTTGAAAGGAGACGCCTACCCCTCTGTCGAATTTGCTTTCGAGGCTGCACAATCTAATGCAAAATCTAATGAAATAATTTTTGTTGGAGGAAGTGTATTTGTTGTTGCCGAAGTCATTTAATTTTATTTTGAAAAACTTCCACAAATTTTTTAACCCGCTCTTCGTCTATGTTGTTATTCCATTTGCCATCCTTTTTAAAATGCGACCCAACAATAAATGCATCCGCTAAATTTATATATTCAGCGATGTTTTCGATGTCAATTCCTGAGCCAATTAATATTGGACCATTAGCTACCGACTGAATCTGTTCTAGCTCTTCTTTTTTTACTGGTTCGCCAGTGGAGGTGCCAGTTATGATCAATCCATCACTTAAAAAATACTCTGCCGCTTTTGCTGTTTCAACTAAACTTGTATCCTTGGTAATACTGTGAGAGGAATGCTTCTTTTTGATGTCTGTGAAAATCATCACATCATCCGCATCAATCATCTTTCTATACCTAAGCAAAGTTCCTGCATCTGAATCAATCAGCCCTTCGTCGCCAATGTGTGCAAAAACAAAGCCTTCTGCCCGAATGAAGTCAAGATTGCTTGACTTTGCACAACAAAGTGCTTTTAAATTATCCGCCGCCAATATTTGAACGCCACATGGAATTTTTGAAAGGTTTTTTATTTTACTAGAAACAACGGACATACAAGCCAATATTTCTGGACCATTGCATTTATTCAAATACGGTACATCGTGCATATTTTCGATCATCAAAGCATCCACACCATTTTTTGTGTAAAGCTCCGCTTCGATTAATGCTTGATCATAAATTTCATTGAGGCTTCCCCGATATTTTGGCGTTCCAGGTAAGGGCAATAGGTGTATCATTCCAATCAAAGACTTTTTGTTTGGAAAGGTGTTTTTGAAATTATTGTTGATCATTGGTTTGTTCTTTACAATTTATGGCAAATGCTTCATCATTTCAGTTTATTTTCTTCTTTATACTCAATAAAATAATCCAATGTTTTAGCTCTTAAAACAGTAATTAATTTGGTTCCAATAAAATAATCAAAATATTTAAAAATAAATGTATAAAACAAACTAAGTTCATGGTCAACATATGTACCTTGAACTATTCTGTTAAATATGGTTTCTAAACTTCCTTTCAGTCTTGAATTATTTCTATGTTCTAAAAACCTATCAAAACTTAAAATTATTTCATCTACAATAATATTTCTAATTCCAATTCTCTTCCTCCTTAAATCTCTCCTATTTAATTTAAAAACTAAAATTGTTTCATTTCCAAAATTAGTACGACCTCGCATTTTACCATTTTTATCAAAAATAAAGTGTTTAGAAATATTTGTTTCTGTCTCAGGGTTTAGTATCAATGGAATTTCGACAGACTTTAACCAATTTATATCATAAGGAGAAAAAGGGTTTAGGCTTTGAGTATTTAAGTGACTGCTAATCCTATTACCACTAACAGCTAAGGGGAATTTATTGCTTTTTTCCTGATTGCATTTTGAACACAAAGGGATAAGGTTTGACCACTCATAGGTCAGCCAATAATATCCAGGATTGTTATATTGGGGATTTTTGGTATATGTTCTGGCTTTCTGCGGTCTAAAATGGTCCACCTGTAATTCTATTCCTCTATCTCTCTCACACACTGCGCATTTATTCTTGTATAAAGAGATTAATTCCTCAATAGTCGAATCTCTGTAGCACTTCTTATTAACTATGTGATCATTTTGAGTTACTAACACATCAGCTTTAATGTCATCCCACTTTACATCTACAAGACCCATTGGTGGAATTGAGCTTTTTACTCTTGAAACCATTTACTTTTCTGTATTAAAAAGATCCTCTGGAAAAACGGACTCATCAATATTTCTCAGTCTTCTTTTTGCCTTTTCCAACTCTTCAATCTCACTGTAATCATCTTGAGTTCTTATAGCATCAATACGTGGATTATAGCTAGATTCAATTTCAGCTAATCCGAATATTTCAGAAGTAAAAATAGCATTTGGTAAGAGATACCTAATATCTCTTTCCAATTTCTTCAATCGCTTAATTACTATTCCATCTTCATTTGTTCGTTCAATTTTAAGAAAAATCGACTGCTTAGGTCCTCCCAATAATGGTATTGGGCTGTGAGTAGATGCAACAAACTGAACATTAGGAAAATACTTACTTAAAACTTTAGGAATCTGTTTTTGCCACCGTGGATGCAAATGCAGCTCTATTTCATCAATGAGTACAATCCCGACTAATTCACTTGGTATTTTATTTTCTGGCTGAGTAATAAAAAGTTGAATTACTAAATCGCCAATTATACCAATAAGTGCTTTGTATCCAGATCCTAAATATTCTTTTTTTACCCCCTTTAAAATATTACCATTTTGATCTTTTTCTATATAACGAACTTTTTCTTCAGTTTCATTAATAGTTATATCTTCTAAATCAAGAAGGTCAACAAAAAGCTTTTTAGTCCAATCAAGTCTATCAATATATATTTCTCTTTCCTCCTCTGAGATACTTCGTAATTCTGATTTTAATTTCCATTTAACCATTTCAAATTCAATGTTTCTAAGAATTGTTCTTTCCTTGAACAGTCTTTCCAATCCTGTATTTCCAGAATTAAGCTCTTGTTGTGATGTATTAGGAAGGGTTTCCAATCGACTTGAACCATAACAAATCAGAAACAAGAAGTTTTTATTTCCTTCAAAAATTGCTTCACCTGAACTCTTTACTTCTATTCCAAAAGCATCGCCTGTATTTAATTGAATCATTGAGGTCATCCTTGGTCCAGAATTTTCAATTGTATCATTTAGGATATTATCTATTGGATTTAAAGAAGTAGCAATGGCTTGAAGAAATAACGTTTTTCCAAATCCATTTTCTCCTGTAACAAATATCCATTTAGATTCTGGTAAATCATTAAGTTCAATCCTTTTAATGTTCTTAAAATTATTGATATGTATTGATCTTAAACAAAACATTTATTCATTGATTTTAATCAAGTATTGGTAAAAAAAATACTTTTTATATGAAAATACATCTTTTTACAGATACAAAGTATATTTTGGTTATCATTTCACTAAAAAACCGCAAACACAGCCAGAGCTACATTTGCGGTTTTCTTTTTTTTTAAAATATGGATTATTCTCTAGAACTTCATATGAGCAATCGCTTTGTTTGCTTTTTGTCTCCTTTGGCTTTCCGTCAAAATGATTTTTCTCAATCTTTGGCTTTTCGGAGTAACTTCTAAATACTCATCACTTTGAATATATTCCATCGCTTCTTCTAATGAGAATTTAATGGCTGGTGCAATTTTGATACCATCATCTTTTCCAGAAGCACGCATATTGTTCAGTTGTTTTCCTTTTACAATATTAATAACAATGTCATTATCACGTGTATTTTCACCAACAATCTGACCTTCATATATAGGCTCTCCTGGATCAACAAAGAATTTACCTCTATCTTGCAATTTATTTAAAGCATATGGAACAGCAATTCCTTGGTCAGATGAAACCAAAACGCCATTCAAACGACGTGGAATTTCACCTTTCATTGGCTCAAAGCTTTCAAAACGGTGATTCATTGTAGCCTCACCAGTAGTTGCAGTCAATATTTTATTTCTAAGACCAATTATTCCTCTTGATGGAATTTTGAACTCTAAATGTTGCAAACTGCCTTTAGGCTCCATTATCAACATTTCACCTTTTCTTGCTGTAACCAACTCAATTACCTTTCCTGAAAATGTTTCTGGAACATCTATAGAAAGTGTCTCAATAGGTTCGTGTTTTACACCATCAATTTCTTTAATGATGATTCTTGGTTGTCCCAATTGAAGTTCATAACCTTCTCTTCTCATTGTTTCAACCAATACACTTAAATGCAAAATTCCACGACCAAATACTAAATACGAGTCAGGTGATTCTGTCTCAACTATTCTCAAAGCAAGGTTTTTCTCTGTCTCTTTGTAAAGTCTATCTCTAAGTTGTCTTGAGTTTACATACTTCCCTTCCTTGCCAAAAAATGGTGAATTGTTGATTGTAAAAAGCATACTCATCGTTGGTTCTCCAATAGCGATACTTGGCAATCCTTCAGGATTTTCAAAATCTGCAATTGTTTCTCCAATCATAAAATCTTCTAAACCTACAACAGCACAAATATCTCCAGCTCTAACCTCTTCAACTTTTCTTCTTCCCAAGCCTTCAAAAACGTAAAGTTCTTTAATTCTTGATTTTTTAATCGACTCATCATGCTTGACCAATGAAACAGGTGTATTTACCTTCAAAGTACCTCTGTGAATTCTTCCAATTGCAATTCTACCACTGTAACTTGAATAATCTAAAGAAGTAATTTGCATTTGGCTGGTTCCATCATTGTAAACAGCATCAGGAATCTCATCTATGATCACATCCAACAAAGCTGTAATATCAGTTGTCGGTTTTTTCCAATCATCACTCATCCAACCGTGTTTAGAACTACCATAGATAGTTTTAAACTCTAATTGATCCTCTGTAGCATCTAAATCAAAGAATAATTCATATACCGCTTCTTGCACCTCTTCAGGTCTACAATTTTCTTTATCCACTTTATTGACAACTAAAACTGGTTTTAAACCTAGTCTAAGCATTTTTTCTGTCACAAACCTAGTTTGGGGCATTGGTCCTTCAAAAGCATCAACCAATAGAACACATCCATCAGCCATTTTCAAAACACGCTCAACTTCCCCACCAAAGTCGGCGTGACCAGGTGTGTCAATGATATTGATTTTGTAATCTTTATATTGAACCGAAACATTTTTAGATGTAATGGTTATTCCTCTTTCTCTTTCAAGGTCATTATTATCTAAAATCAGTTCACGCACCTCTTCATTTTCTCTGAATTGGTTCGTTTGAGCGAAAATTTTGTCAACCAAGGTCGTTTTGCCGTGGTCTACGTGCGCTATAATAGCGATATTTTTTATTCCTTTCATCATTTAATTTTCAACGAGCGTGCAAAGGTAGGTATAAGTATTCATATATGCACAGCAAACATGTTAATTATGCGTTATTATCTATTAAACTTGGCTTTTATTTACAGATACCTTAGTAAACGTAGCATTTAGTAGAATGTTTTAAGTTTAAATCAGCTTGTTTCCATTACTTTTTTATTCAAAACAAATAAGCCCATCACCTATTGATTCCATTAAGTTTACAAATTATTAATATAAACTTTACATATACCAGTTAATACAATATCAATGTTTTGTTAACTTCAGGAAACAATAAAATAAGCTATGAAAAAACTAATACTAATTGCATTAAGTATGCTAATTACAGCCAGTCTGTTTGGGCAAATCACGACTTCTAGCATTTCTGGTAAAGTAATGAGCAAAGATGCTGAAAAATTGTTGGGAGCTACTGTCACCGCAGTCCACGAACCTTCTGGAACATTTTATGGAGTTGTAACTCTGGAAAATGGGAGTTATTATATTCCCAATATGCGAATTGGTGGTCCGTATACCCTGGAAGTTAACTACTTAGGCTATAAAAGCTCCAAAATTCAAGACATCTATCTGAGCCTTGGACAAAAACTTACACTTAATTTCGATTTGGTGGAAGATGGTGTTACTATTGAAGAAATTGTTGTAAAAGCAAAGGCTGATCCTATTTTGGATGGAGAAAGAACTGGTGCAAGCACAACTGTAGGAAGGGATCAATTACAAAAACTACCAACCATTCAACGTTCGGCTTCAGATTATACTAGATTGAATCCTATGTCGGCCAATGGAGGATCATTTGCAGGAAGAAATGATCAGTTTAACAATTACAGTTTGAATGGCACAATTTTTAATAACCCCTTTGGTTTAGATGCTGCAACACCTGGAGGTCAATCAGACGCTCAACCAGTTTCACTAGATGCAATTGATCAAATTACAGTAAACATTGCCCCTTATGATGTAACTCAATCCGGCTTTACTGGGGCATCAATAAATGCAGTTACAAAATCAGGTACTAATAAATTAGAAGGAACTGTTTATGGTTTTTTCAGAAATACTGATATGGTAGGTGATAAAGTTGGTGATACTCAAGTGCCCAAAGGCGATTTATCCTCCACTCAATATGGGTTGGCTGTGGGAGGACCAATTTTAAGAGACAAAGCCTTCTTTTTTATAAATTTTGAAAGAACAGATAGATCTGATTTGGGTTCTTTATTTGAACCAAATACTGGAAGCGGTGCAAATAATGAATCAAGAGTGCTTGCAAGTGATATGCAGCTGGTATCAAATATATTAAAAGAAAATTATCAATATGAAACTGGAGAATTTTCAAACTTTAGATACAATAGGGACAATACAAAAGGCTTGTTAAAATTGGATTTCAATTTAAACAAAAATCATAAGCTGTCGGCATCCTATAATTTCTTAGATGCCTTTAAAGAACAGCCCGCCCACCCTTCTGCTTTAGGGCGCAGAGGTCCAGATTTTCAAACTTTGCAATTTAGAAATAGTGGTTATAGAATCAATAATAAAATCCATTCAGGGATTATTGAGCTAAAGTCTATTTTTGGAAAACTAGCCAACAAACTACAAGTTGGTTATACACAATTTAGAGACAATAGAGATCCGTTTTCAGAACCATTTCCAGTTGTAAACATTACAAAAGACGGTATCAATTACATCATTGCTGGACACGAACCATTTTCAGTAAAAAATGTTTTGGATCAAGATGTATTTCAATTAAATAATAATTTAAACATTTATTTAAACGATCACAACATTACCCTAGGAACTTCTTTTGAGAGATTTGGATTCAAAAATTCATTCAATTTAACTGCTTATGGAATCCGCGTTTTTCTTCCAGGCTTTGACATCAGTGAAGCTGAAACTGTTTTAACTTCTCAAGAATTTGCAGATGAAGTAGCCGCAGCAAGAAATGCATTTACAACAAATAATCAAAATGATTCTTGGGCATTGGCAGAAACCAATTTAGGGCAATGGGCTATTTATGCTCAAGATGAATGGCAAACAACAGACAAACTCTCCCTAACGTATGGTTTAAGAGTTGATGTTCCATTATACTTCAATACTGACGAACTTATACAGGAAAATATTGACAGGAAAGGCACTTACATTCCAGAAATAACTTATTATGATGCAGAAGGAAATGCAGTAAATTACAATCATACCGATTTGCCTAAAGGAAATATTTTAATCAATCCAAGAATAGGGTTTAACTATAGTGTAAATGGAAATAAATCTGCTCAACTACGCGGTGGAACAGGATTGTTTGCAGGACGCTTTCCTGCTGTTTGGATTGGCAACCAAGTTGCCAATCCCGATTTCTTTTTTTACAATATGACAGATCCTGATTTCAAGTTTCCTCAAATTTGGAGAAGTAGTTTAGGTTATGATCAAAAAATTGGTAATTGGACCTCAACAATAGATTTATTATACACAAAAGATATCCAAGCCCAAATGGTACAAAACCACGGATTAAAATTACCAACGGGAAGGTTAACTGGAGCTGATGATCGAGCAATATATTTAGATTCTGACAGAGCTGTAAATCTCGATGGAGATGCAACAAATGCTTATGTATTTACAAATACTAATAAAGGGCACTCATTCAATGCAGCTGTACAAATGCAAAGGGTTTGGAATAATAGTTTTTTAATGTTGGGATACAATTTCTTAGACTCTAGAGAAGTAAATTCTATTGATGCTGAAATTTCTTCAGATGCTTATGACAGAAATCCAGGAAATATTACCCATACCAATAGTGCCAATTTAGCCCCCTCCTTGTATGGAAACAAACATCGTTTTATTGCATCTTTTTCAAAAAGGTTTGAATATGGAAAACGTTTTGGTACTACCATTAGTTTGTTTTCTGAATATGCTTTAGGTGGCAGGTTTAGCTATACTTATGCTGGTGATATAAACAATGATGGATCATCATTAAATGATCTTATTTACATCCCTACTGTTGAGGAAATCGCCAATATGACTTTTACAGGAACGGAGAGTGAACAAACCGCTCAACGCAATGCTTTTGGAGCATTTATTAGTCAAGATGATTATTTAAGTGAAAACAGAGGAGCATACGCTGAACGCTATGGTGCATTGTCTCCGTGGTATGCTCAATGGGATATTAGAATATTGCAAGACATTGGCGTTTCTGCTGGAAACAAATTTCAAATAAGTTTTGATATTTTAAATTTTGGAAATTTGATAAACAGTAAATGGGGCCTAAGACAAAGAGCTACAAACACAGGCTTGCTTCAACCAATTGCCGTTAATGTTGCAAATGGAAATCCAGTCTATACTTTTGATACCAATTTGACTAAAACATTTTTTGATGACTTTGGTTTGGATAGTCGCTGGCAGGCGCAAATTGGGTTAAGATATATTTTTAAATAAATCTAATAAATAATACTAAAAGGCTGACTCCCAAAGGAATCAGCCTTTTCTCTTTCTCTGTTGTTCTCTGACATTTTTCCCATAGATTAAACTTTTCACTGCTTACACGCTCTGAGTATACATTGATGTAATAAAGCGCTTTTCATCATCAGCATTAACAGGGATTCATTCCCAAATATTTAAACAGAGGATTTTATTCCTCCTATTAACTAACATTAAATTCAGTGTGATGAAAAATTTAGTAGTAATAATTTTAGCAGTAACAATTTCAGGACTTAGTTTATTTGGACAATCAGTTAAAAAAGATGCTCCGAGTACAGTAATTTCAATCAGACCACTTTCAATGCTGTTCAAACAACCTAATATTAAATTAGAACATGCTGCTAGTAGTAATTTATCAATAGGTGGTGAAGCAACTTATTTTACTGGTGCTTATTCTGGAATTAAAATTGATCCATTTGTAAGATTTTATACCAATAATAGCAAAGCTGCTCCTGAAGGTTTTTATTTCCAAGGAAAATTTTCGATGGGTAACCACGAAGCTAAATTATCAGATCTAACAGAACAAATTGAGGATCAAACGGACGATTTTATAGATCTAAATTCAGATAAAAGATTTACGGCACTTGGCGGCGGATTTGGAGTTGGACATCAATGGTTTGCAGGAGCAGACAACAATTTTTCAATCGACCTATTTACTGGATTGAAAAGATACAAGCCTACCCAAAATGGAATCAATATAGATAAAGCCATATTTGGATTAACCAGAGGCTGGCCTGTAGAATTTAAGTTCAGCTTAGGATATGCTTTTTAGATTTCTAATTTTGAAAAACAATAATAAAAAAGCTCGGTTCAATATTTTGAACCGAGCTTTTTTTGTATCGCTTAATAAATTTCTTAGGTCAGTGAGGTCGTCATTTCACGACCAGTAATTTTTCTAACCATTCCTGTCAAAACAGCTTTTGGACCGATTTCATAAAAACTTCTTGCTCCTTCTTCAACCATATTTTCAATGGTTTGTTTCCATAAAACAGGGGCAGTAATTTGTCTGTATAACTTTTCCTTAATTACTTCTGGGTCCATAGTAGGCTCAGCATCAACATTTTGGAAAATAGGGCAAATTGGTTCTTTAAATGTGACGGAGTTAAGTGCCTCTTTAAAATCGTTCAAAGCAGGCTCCATTAGTATAGAATGGTAAGCCCCTGCAACTTTTAGCGGTACACATCTTCTAGCTCCCGCTTCTACTAATTTTTCAGCAGCAATTTCCAATCCCTTTTTCGTTCCAGAGATCACCAATTGTCCTGGACTGTTATAATTAGCAGCAACCAGTACTTCTTCAGTAATTTTGCTGCATACTTCTTCGACTTCTTCATCTTCAAGTCCAAGAACAGCAGCCATTCCAGAATCAGAAGCTTCGCAGGCTTTTTGCATAGCAATTCCACGCTTGTTGACCAATTTCAATCCGTCTCCAAAAGACAAAGCTCTGGCAGCAACCAAAGCTGATATTTCGCCAAGTGAATGACCAGCGACCATATCTGGTTTAAATTCTCGTGTTGTCTTGGCAATAATAATTGAGTGTAAAAATATGGCAGGTTGAGCATACATTGTTTTACGCAGTTCCTCAGGATCTCCATCGAACATTAAATCCGAAAGATTGTACCCTAATACGTCATCAGAAGTTTCAAAAAACTCCCTCGCATGATCAGAAGTTTCGTATAGCTCCTTACCCATTCCCACAAATTGAGAGCCTTGACCAGTAAATATAAATGCTTTCATAATGTTTGGTAGTATCTATTTCCTTTATAATTTATTTATTTTATAACAAATAACGGACCGCTATTTGGTATTTTAGTTAGTTAATTAGAATTTAGCTTTAATAAGTCCAAAAATTCATTACGAGTTTGAGCTTCTTCAAAAGTTCCATAGAAAGCGGAAGTCGTTGTTAAAGAATTCTGTTTTTCCACACCTCTCATCATCATACATAAATGTTTAGCTTCAATAACAATTGCTACACCTTCGGGTTTTAAGGTATTATTTATACAATCCAGAATTTGATGTGTCAATCTCTCCTGAACCTGTAAACGTCTAGCAAAAACGTCAACAACTCTTGGAATTTTACTCAAACCGACAATATGCTTGTTGGGAATGTAAGCAATATGGGCTTTTCCAAAAAATGGCAGCAAATGATGTTCACATAAAGAGTATAGCTCAATATCCTTAACAATTATCATTTCGCTGTATGCTTCTTCAAACATAGCACCTTTTATGATATCTTCCGCATTTTTTTTATAACCTTGTGTTAAAAATTGTATTGCTTTGGATGCACGTTCTGGTGTTTTGGTTAACCCTTCTCTATTCTCATCCTCCCCTATTGCTTTAATAATATTTGCATATTTTAGAGCAATTTCAGATGTTTTTTCTAAATCATAAACATCTTTCCTGTAATAATTATCCATAGATTGGGGCAAGTTTGTTTTGTGTTAATAAATTATTAATGTATTCTAGTTTAAATATAGTTTACTGTGGACCATAATATTCCACAAAAATGTTTTCTGTTTCAACAAGTTTAATGCAATGAAGTTCGCAGTCAGTTATTAATTTTTCTAAAACCCCCCAAATAGCAATGACAATATTTTCGCTAGAAGGTAAAACATCTTTCAAAAAATCAACATCCAAGTTCAAGTTACTGTGATCAAGCTTATCAATTATTTCGCTTTGCAACAAAACACTTAACGAATGAGCATTAACAATAAAACCAGTATCTGGGTCAGGCAATCCCTTTACTGTCACAAATAGCTCAAAGTTATGACCGTGATAGTTGGCGTTTGAACACTTTCCAAACACCTCCTTATTCTTTTCATCAGACCACTCTTTATTGTACAAACGGTGAGCAGCATTGAATCGTTCTCTTCGTGTTAAAAAAACCATGCTCAAAGATATTCAAAGGAACTTATTTTGTTTCTACATTTGTTAACTAAATTATATTTTTATATTTATAAATACAATCTATCTCAATAATATGGACAATATTGATAGCCTTAGCATAAACAAAGAAGAGAGAAAATTGGCAATGTTTGCCCATTTGGGTGCATTATTGGGTTCTTTTTTCCCTCCAGGCAATATTATTATACCACTAATCATTTGGCTAACACAAAAAGACAAATCCTCCTTTGTGGACGAAAATGGTAAGGAAGTGCTAAACTTTCAAATCAGTATGTTAATTTGGTTTGCTGTTTCAGTATTTCTTTGCATTTTTTTGATTGGAATATTTTTTCTATTGATTCTTCCAATCCTTTCATTTATACTTAGTTTGGTGGGTACCATAAAAGCGAATGATGGCATTACATATAGATATCCTTTGACCATTAGATTTTTATAAGAAAACTGTTGTTTAAATTTAAATAACTTTATATTAAGAACAATAATTTTAACTTATAAAATCCCTTCATTATCAGCTATTTAAAGTTAGTGGTATGGTCTTTGCCTTACAATAGAACCACACATTTGAACTTTTTCTGATTTTTTTTTAAATATTTTTTGAATTATAAAATACTGTTGTATATTTGCATTCCCTTACGGAAACAACGTATAGATAATGCGTTTAAAAGCGGAAATAGCTCAGTTGGTAGAGCACAACCTTGCCAAGGTTGGGGTCGCGA
>JAHDGP010000087.1 GCA_020627525.1 Bacteroidota bacterium | reverse complement strand
CAATAAAATATACATTACATATAAATAATCCTGTTTAAAAACTTAGCATTCACTAACCTGATTACTACTAACTTTTATTGCTTAAACTTATTAAAACACCTATTGAATAAGTGTTTTTACACCAAATGTTTTAGTAATATATTACAAATCAAAGAGAATTTTCTATTTTCAAAAAAACACACTTAAAACACCTTTATAATTGCGTTTAATCAGCGAAAAGAACCTCAGATTCATCGAATGAATTTTACTCACTTCTATACAGTTCTCAGAGAAACAAGTCCTATTTTTCACTATCAAAAAATCAAACCTAATGTAAGATAAAAACTGCGCATATCAGCTGGAATTATTCCAGGACCTGGATATGCATTTGCGCGTCTTGTAAAGTATTTTGCATTTAACAGATTATTAATACCCGTACCTAATTCTATGTTTTTAAATTTATAATCCAGGGCCAAGTCGTGGACTTGATAAGCTGGAATTATGCCTCTTTCGGCACTTGCTACAAATACAGCATTTGTAGCATCGCTATATTGTTCGCCAACATAAGAATACTGATAAGCTAGCTTCAAGTTTTTATACTTTACATCAAAACCTGTCTTAATACTGATTGGTGGAATTAATTCAACATGCTTGCCTTCAAATGAACTCATACCCGAAAGGTATCGTCCATTTAACAAACTAAAATTAACAAAGTGTGTAAGGCTTATCTTGCGAATTTTTGTTGTTGGTAAAAGAACCGTCTGAATCAAAGATTCTAATCCTACGATTCTGGCATCTCCTATATTTGTTCTAAATGCAACCGCTCGCTCTGCAATCAATGGCTCAGAAACAATTGTTTCGCCTACCCCAATCCTGTTCTTGTATCGCAAGTAAAAAAGACTCGCATCAACACTCACTCTATTGTTCAAAAAATTACCCCGCACTCCAAGATCAGCATTGTAACCTCGCTCATCTGTCAATAAAGAATCAACGACCAAGTTGGGATTTACAACCGCCAAATCACTGAAGTTTATTGGTCTAAAATTTTGAGAAATATTTCCATAAAATTCAACTTTGCCATCCAATTTAACAGAAGTACCCAAACCAAAAAGCATAAAGTTTCTTTTGTTCTCTTTCGCATCTGCTATTTTTTGTTCAAATATCAATTCCCCACCAGAAAACACTCGCTCCTTAAAATAACCCATAGAAGCCGTTTGAATATTCTCAAACCTAAAACCTGGTGTTAAGGTCCAATAATCGGTCAGGTAAAATAAATTTTCAGCAAATAGCGAAATATTTTTACTCGGAAACTCATACTCCGACCTTTCCAAATCTTCGGGGCTTAAAAACTCAAATTCTGGTCCTGCTCCGTCGTTGGCGTCTCCTTGTTTGCTAAAACTGTGTCCCTTATAATATCTCGAACCAACCAAAAATGTAGAATAGTTATTGCCGATTTTATAACGATGGATAAAACGTGTTTCATTTCCATAATTTCTATAAACTCCTCGTATCAAATCCCTTTCTCGCAATGGGTCTGGTCGGTTAATAGGTCCCAACTCACCCAATGCCTGACGCTTTGCATAAAGGAAAAAACTGCGACTGTTCAATTTAGATTTATCAGAAAATTGATAATCGAAGTTTACAGAAGCCAAGTTCCAATTTACACTAAACCAATTTCTAGCCCTTTTCGACTGATAAGGATCTTGCGAAAACTCAAAATCTTGCAATCCACCTGGCTGTTGAGCAAGGTAGTTCATATAAGTATACTCTAAACCTACCTTTAGTTTGTTATTCAACTTAGTCCCTACATTTGCAAAAGCAGTATTTTGATGAAATTCCGAATTGGGTCTACAGCCATTTCCTTGTTTTCTTTGGTAAAATGTGTAGTAGTTCACTTTACCTAGCTGCCCACCCACACTGCTAAAGCTATTTATCAAACCAGCTGAACCAATTGTATTGAAAGTTGAAAACTCTACCGGTTTATCTTCATTCCCTTTTTTAAATACAAAATTCAACAATCCACCAAACTGTGGTCCGTATTGCAAAGAGGCAGCTCCTCGCACAATCTCCACTTTATCCAATGCATGACTTGGCGGTGTGTAATAACTTTCTGGATAGCCCAATGCATCCGCACTTATGTCATAACCATTTTGTCTGGTATTGAAATTTGATGTTCGGTTTGGATCTAATCCTCTCGCTCCTATACTCAATTGCAAACCGCCACAATCATTCTCCCAAATATTTAAACCAGCAATATTTTTAAAAATTTGTCTTGGATTGTTGGTTGCTTTATTTGCGGTCATTCTCCTCAATTCAATCACCTCACTTTTTTTAGAAGCATAGATTGCCATTCCTTCCACATTGCGCAACTGTCTTGTTTGAAATTCATCCGACCTACTTGCATTTATTTCAACTTCATCTAAAGTAACATCTAACTTTTGCAAAGCAATATCAATCACTTTAGATTCATTTTTCTCAAGTGTGAAAGCCCTTTTCTCCGCTTTATAATTTTCAAGAAAAAAGGTCATCAAATACGACCCTGCCTCTAATCCAGAAACACTAAAGTAACCTTTTTTATCAGACTCAAACATCAGCCCTTTGTTGTCGATAAATATAGTTACCGCTTCAAGTTGATCTCCTGAATCATCCGTTATTCTTCCACTAATAGACGCTTGGGCATTCAATAATTGAGTGCCAAAAAACCATATTAATATGTAAGCTACTGTACTACGCATCTAATTTACTTATAAGATAAAATCCAATTTTTATGATTAAAACCGTCTTCAATTTCTGTTAAATCTACAGAAGGATCAATAAACGGTTGACTGCTTCGCCCATTGAGCGACACGTTTGCATTCACACTTACCATTGGATTTTTTATTGAAAATTTTTCACTAAATACTTCCTCTAGATAATGTGCATATTGCAAAATAAAATCTGGCTGTATTGCCATTTGCTTTTCTTGATACTGCGTTAAATGCCTGGCATTTATCACCTCAGAACTCCGCCCACTTTGTGGATCTTCAACAGTAAAAATCGCTCTTCCTGTTTTTTCCACCAACATCACCCGCCAAGCAAAACGATACCCTTCTTCTGTCCACAAAACATTGCCAGGATATAGGTAATGACGCAATGGAAGTACTATTTGAATTAAAATGTAAAGGCTAAGTAACATTGCAGTTATTTTTTGCTTGCTGTTTATTTCTCTTTTGTTTTTTGTAAAATGTCTTTTTTCAACTATCCATTTATACCCAAAAAAACGTAATATTTTTTGGTGAAATGCTGCTGGAAAAAAAATAAGTGTGTTGAAGATCATTATAAAAGGAAATAGACCGATATTGAACAAAACTTTGGTCATTAGGTGAAATATAACGACGAAGGAGTAAGCTATTTTCCTAGTAGATTTTTTAAGTAATAAAAATGGAATGGATAAATCATACAAAGCCCCACACCAACTGAAAAGGTAAGGTATGAACGACAATGTAAACAAGGCTCCCATAATCGGTGTTGACGATTTTTCTGGTAGCCAAATTGCCATCGGCATTGCGTTGAACAACCAATCAAAATTCAGCTTTGCCAAACCTGCATAGAAATAAACCACCGCTATTTGAAAGATCAAAACATTAATGGTCCAAGCAGGAACCCTTGAGGCTTTTTTCGTCCACCCCAAAAAAACATCCAAGGAAAAATCTTTATTGGCTGGAATAAAAATCAACAAAAAAGCCAATAGACAAACCAAATAATAATGATTCAGATAGTTTGTAGCGTCTATCAGTTCCACATAAGTAAACAGTGTAAAAAAGCCAACTGTAGCAAACTTGTACAACAAACCCAATGCTATCATTAAAGCGAAAACAGACATCAAAATATGTATTGTATACAATGCGTTTTGATCTAATGCCTTCACCCAGCTAAACCCGTAATACTTAAAATGAAATTTTGGTTCTACGAACAGTTTTTCTATCCAACCATTCATCATAAAACGAACACTACCGAAAGACATAAGGCAACCAAATAAAACACGAAAAGTCAGCAACGGAGCGATGCTGACTGACCTGAAAAAGTATTGGTTTATTTTATGTTCGATGAGTGTCACCCTAAATTAATTTGTTTACTTTTTTTGAATACTTGAATGTGGTTAATTATTTAATGTTTTCAATGTGCTTAATGCTTTAATAATTTAATTATAAAATGCTTCATTTTTTATATTCTTATATTCTCGTATGATAATGCCACTCCTTCGGAGTTTTTACATGGATCATAATATTAGGGCCATTATACTGTCAGCCCTTCAGGCTTTTGAAAATCATAATATTAGGGCCATTATATTGTCAGCCCTTCAGGCTTTTGAAAGACACCATTCTTTTATAACTTACATTCTCGCATTCATACATTCTAGCATTTTTATTAAATCATTGATCACATTATAGCATTAACGCACTGAAGCATTAGTCCGAGTCGCTTGGGTTATCTACGTAGGTTATCGAGACGCACAGATTTGCGGGCAGATCCGTTTTAATATTTATAACTTGCTTAGATAACTCATTGTAAATTTCTTGCAACGCCGGTGTTGTATCGCTTGTTCCAACAGCCACATTTAGCGGTCCGTTTAAAGCTTCTAATTTTTGTATAATCAGCTCAAATTCATCTTGAATAATTTTATCGAGTGCAATATCATTCTTTTGTGCATTTATTTCTTGCAAATAATCATCCAACCCAACTCCGTCAAAACCAGCTTCTGTTACTCCTTTGTAAAATTGCTTGCTTGCATTAACAGATGCTATTGCTAAATCTAAAGAGATTTGACTGTAAAAAGCCTCCACCTTATCTGGATTTGGAATATTCAGTGTATATACACCTGAAGGAATTCCTATACGGTCTCTTTTAATTATTTCATAGTTCTCATTAAAGCAATTTACCAAAAGACCTAAAGAACTTCCATCAGCTGTTCCTGTATTTTCAACAAAATCATACTTATAATTGCCCTTCCAATCGCTCAATGTCTGCGATAATTTTGTTTGCATATCTTCCACCACCAAGCTCAGGTAGACTCTGCGTTTTGAATTATCTGGCAACTCAATATATTTATCGACAATAGACTCCCTATCTTCTCCAAGTCCAAAGAGTAAGTAATCCAATGCTGGAAAACCCTTATCGTAAGTATCTAATTTGTCAAAATTGTGATTTCCTGATGAAATGCTTGTTTCCAATTGACCTGTATTTACAGGAAAGTTGTTGAAGCTGTTTCTCAAAAAATTTGTTTCGGCAGGACCAAACTCATATTGCGCAGCTTTCTGCCATTTCAAATAAGACGATTCAAAAGCAATCTGAGCATTTGCTAAAGTTGTCACACTGGGTGCATTTAAAAAAGCATCTAACGCATCCACCAATGCATCTAAATCTACTTGCAAAGATTCATAAACGGGAATTATAATATTGTCCGCCACATTGGCAAACAACAACTTTTGATCAAATGAGGAATTGCAACCTGTATTTGTCTCTTTATCATCCTTACAGGCAACAAACGATATTATAAATGCAGCCAATGTTAAAATCAAAAACCTCCACTTCATACTTCTACTATTTTTTTTAAAATTCTGCCTTTAAATCTTCCATTGAATAGATAGTAGCCAACTGATCACTAACCGATGAAATTGCAGCCAACTCTGTTTGGTATAAATTCATTTGATCAAAACTATTTGAAGTTGCTAATTCTGTAAGTAAATTATTTACTTCAGTATTAGAAATTATCTTATCTTCATTAAATTTCAATGAATAAATAAATGCGATAGCTTCCGACAAAGCGTGGAAACGAATCGCTTTATCTTCATAAGATGTTGTTGCTTCATTTAAATAGTGCAATGCAGAACCTACTGACACTTTTTCCCAATTGGCTCTAATCTCTGCTATCGCTTCGTCTCTCTTTTCCAAATCATCATTGCTAATGGCAGCTCTACCTTTCAGAAAAGCATTCATGATTGTTTGATTAGAATTTAAAACTGCGTCCGTTTTATTTGAATAATTTCCCCAAAATGACAAGATCTCTTTATTGCTTGGAAAATCAGTTTGTACTCCAAAATAACCAAAAGCTTCATCCCAATGGTGTTCCATTGCTGTGCCTTCACCTATTACGACAGCATCATTGTCTACATTCATTCTATCTGCACTTAGATAAACAGAAGTCGCTTGATAATAAAAACATGCGCCCATTATACCTTTCTCAATTATTTGAGCGTGGTCCAATCCGTCTGAACCGATTAAATAATATTTAGATCCATCGTTGGATTGAATTATTCCAGAGTTTTCAAAAGTTCCTGCTACTTTAGACTTACTCGCCAAAGCCAATTCCTCCATCAAAGTTTCAAATACCGTTCGCTCCGATTCAAAAGTTTTGCTTTTAATTTGTTTAGGGTAAACTTTACTGAATACATCACCTTCATTGACAAACATATCCTTCAATTTCTGAGCATCTAATTCTACTCCCTGCTGGGCTGTCGACATATAAGTTTTCATCTCTGTCAACATATTTAGCCTACTAGTTTGACCTGAGTAGCTAACATTGTCAAAATTGTAAGAAGTGGGAATATCATAATCATCCTTACCACAAGAGACCAAACCAATTATCACAGTAAACAATAGTACTAAACTATTTATTTTTTTCATTTCTAAATCTCAATTTTATTTGCTTAGTAATGGCAAAATCACAACCTAACATTCTAGGCTATGATACTCTTTATACATTGCTTGCAAAATTAAGGAGACTAAGAATTTTATTAAATACCTAATGGTAATGAAAGGGTTGATTTAGGTAGGTATTTTATATAGATAATATGAATTAAAAAAGACCAAACAATTTACTCAGCGGCAATTTGTTTGGTCTCTCATATATTTTAAAGATATATTTCTATTTTTCAACCTTCTTCCAACATCGCCATAACCTCATCAGTAAGATCCATATTGTGGAAAACATCTTGAACATCATCGTCTTCTTCAATAAGTTCAACAAGTCTCAAAGCTTGTTTGGCAGTGCTTGCATCTACGCCCATAGGTTGTTGAGCCACCATTTGCAAAGTTGCACTACTCGTTTCAATTTTCAATTCCTCCAATTTTTTCATCATATTTCCAAAATCGGTATAATCAGTTGTTATTGTTATAACATTCTCATCAGCTTCTACATCTTCTGCACCAGCGTCAATAACTTCCATTGTCAATTCATCAACGTCCCATTCTCCTTGAGGAAATTCAAAAACGCCCTTTCTATCAAACATAAACGCAACAGAACCTGATGTACCCAGGTTGCCACCGTTTTTATTAAACAATGCTCTCACATTTGCAACTGTACGATTGATATTATCTGTCAAACATTCAACATAAATTGCAATTCCTCCAGGAGCCATTCCTTCGTAAGTTAAAGCCTCATAGCCAGCTCCACCTGCTTCAGATCCTTTTTTAATCGCTCTGGCAATAACGTCTTTAGGCATATTGACACCTTTACCGTTGGAAATCGCCAAACGCAATCGTGAATTAAATGCAGGATCAGTTCCACCACCTTCTTTTACGGCAATGGTAATCTCTTTAGAGATTCTTGAAAACATTTTTCCTTTTTTTTGGTCGTTCGCTCCTTTTTTTCTTTTAATCTTCGACCATTTACTATGTCCTGACATGAATAATTGAATTTTCTTTTTTTGTTAATAGAATCTTTGTTTTGAAGTTATTTAGAATTAAGGATTTATTTAAATTCGTTAATTCGAAACAACTTCTTTGATTCAAAAAATAAAGTTTATTCCTGAATCAATCTACATTTTCAATAAATAGTTTCATTCAGGACAGATTTAAATGTAAAATTTCATTTTTGAAATGACATTCAACATCTCTTTAAGACCAAAAATAATGAATTTTATGGCAAAAATTAAACTTCGTGCGTTCGCCACCTTCCTGTATAAAAATATAACACAGTAAACAACAACAACAATGTCCAGTAAACACACTCGGAAAACCAAGCATATCCCAGACCTTTGCCCATTACATTGACAATGATGAAAGCGTAACTTAAATACAAAACAACTGCAACTGCCTCTATCAATAATGATACATTGGTAGCCCCTGCACCCATCAATCCATTAAATAGTACGGTAGAAACAGAACAAACGGTTAATATCAATCCTAAAATCCAATATAATTTTGGTGTTTCTTTTATTATGGATAAATCATCTGTAAAAATATTTGCAATTGCTTCTGGAAAC
Source organism: Bacteroidota bacterium (assembly GCA_020627525.1). Taxonomy (GTDB): domain Bacteria; phylum Bacteroidota; class Bacteroidia; order Chitinophagales; family UBA2359; genus JAHDGP01. The sequence goes on along the minus strand of JAHDGP010000087.1, from coordinate 4,622 downwards.
AAAAACATGGAAGTAATTGACAATACTGTTAAAATCACGCTGTAGCTTATGCATTTCTTAATACTCAGTTTTGCCAGTTCATAATTTTCTTGACCGATACTATTACTAACCAATGTATTCACAGCAGAAGCCGCTCCAATTGCGGGAATCATATAAAAGGTATACAGCCACCTCAATACCACTGAAATTGCCAATGCTTGTTCACCAAGATTTTCTATAAAGGTGAAAAATATAAACCAGCCTCCTAATCCGACAAGAAATTGAAAGACCAGCGGAATTGATAATTTCAAAAGCCGCTTCATTAAATCTATATCAAGCTTCTTGAACTTAAACAATTGCAATTTTTTTCTCAATGGATCAAATATCAAATAGATCAATCCCGCAACTGTTGAAACGAGCTCTGATAAGGTTGAAGCCAAACCAGCACCCGCTATGCCCATTGGTTCAAAACCAAATTTTCCAAAAATCAAAGTATAATTGAGCACCACATTTACCAATGCAAGCACTACCGTAACAACAATGATTGCCCTTGTTTTCCCCACTCCTGTATACATAGCCAGCAATACAAAGGCTAGTAGGCTGAAAAATATTCCATAAGAGCGATAACTGAGATAATCCCGACCAGCAGTCAATATGTCCTGCGACTGGATAAACCAGGGAACGATATAGGAGGAACCAAAGTGCAGTATCATAAACAATATTACTGCTGTGATCATTTCCAAAATAAAAAGGTGATCGGTTACTTCACCTATTTCATCATAACGCTTGGCTCCCATTCTACGAGCAATCAAAATTTGCGCAGCTCTGGATATTCCAAACCCAATCATCACAAATACCAAATAGTATATTGCCATAATTCCGCAGGCACTCATTTCAATCACACCTACCCTACCGAGAAAAATAGTATCGGTAAAACCAATAGCACTCTGTACAAAATTGAACAGCATTATTGGTGCGGCAATGGTTGTTATATTTTTATATGATGGTTCGAGGTTCAAACTTAAAATTCACTGGGTACAAGAATGTGCTATATCATTGTTTATGAGCTTTGAATGCGTTAAAGGTATCGTGAAAACAATGATTATTTTTCTGAAATCTTAAAAACGGATCATAGCCATTTTTGTTCTAACATATCTTTTACATGGTAAGTAATAATAATATCTGCTCCTGCTCGGCTGAAAGCATACATATTTTCCATTACAATGGCTTGTTCATTTACCAATCCATTTTGGGCTGCCATCTTTACCATCGAATATTCACCCGAAACATTGTAACACGCCAATGGTAGCAGGGAATTGCTCTTTATTGTTTGAATAACATCTAAGTAAGCCAATGCTGGTTTTACCATCAACATATCTGCTCCTTCTGCTTCATCTAATAAGGATTCTCTCAATGCTTCTGAGGCATTTCTAATATCCATTTGGTAGGATTTTCTATCGCCTTTTTGTGGAGCAGAATCTGCAACTGCTCTGAAAGGTCCGTAATAAGCCGAAGCAAATTTGGTTGAATAGGACAAAATTGCAGTATTTGAATAACCATTCTCGTCTAATTTTTTTCGGATGCCTGCCACTCTTCCGTCCATCATATCGGATGGCGCGACCATATCCGCACCTGCTTTAGCGTGCGCCAATGCCATTTTTGCCAATATCTCAACGCTGGCATCATTGACAACTTCCTCTTTTTCAATCACACCGCAGTGCCCATGATTTGTATATGCACACATACAAACATCGGTAATGATGTACAAACTATCACCAAATGCTTTTCTCAAAGCGATAATCGCATTGGCAACAGCACTCTTGGCGCTGAAACTGCTTTTGCCTTTGGGGGATTTTTTTTCGCCTACTCCAAACAACAAAATTTTATTGATACCCAATTGAAGTAAATATTCAACTTCAATTATCAAAGTATCAGGAGAAAAATGGCAAACTCCTGGCATTGCGTCGATTGCATGCTTCACTTTTTTTCCATTTGTTACAAAGAGCGGATATATAAACATATCCTTTGACAGCCTTGTTTCTGCCATCATTTCTCTAACAATTTTGTTCTTTCTAAGACGTCTAGGGCGATGAATAAGCATTTTTGGTATCATATTGGTTATAGAAGGTGCAAAGCTACTATTTTTTATTTCACCACATCTGAGTTTTATCAATAATGATGTTTCGCAGAAGCTGAACAGGGTTAGATAAGTTGAATTGAATGTTTTTAGGTGGTAGAAGGTAAAAATTAAGCAAAAATTTGTATCATTATAGCATAATGTTTCATTATCTATTAAAAGGTATACTTATTTGCAAGTTGAAATGTATATTGGCTTTTAATTGTTTTGTGTAATTAAATGATATTGATGCACCAAATAATATTGCGTTAAAATTACATGTTTTGTATACTGAGATATCTGAAAAATATTTATTATTGTAAAAATTTACTAAATTTATCTTTCCATTATGTTGAAATTGTTATTAAATCTAATTCTTATAGGAGTTGTTGGATACTTAGGTTACGAATTATACAAAACAATTGAAGAGCCTATTAACTTCAATACGCAAAAAACACTTCGTGATGATGCAACAATTGAAAAATTAAAAACTATTCGTGCAGCGCAGGTTGCCTATAGATCTCAAAACGGAAAGTATACAGCAGGTTTCGATACTTTGATTGATTATATAAAATCAGAAAACTATACTGTTTTGATAAAAACTGGTGATCCTAACGATACCACACAAACAGTTAAAATCGACACCACAACCATTCCAATCATCGACTCTTTGTTTAAAGGAAATACTGCAAAAGCAGACGAACTTCCTTTGATTCCATTTGCAAATGGAGAAAAGTTTGAAATGTTGGCTGGAACGATTATAAAAAATGAAACAGAGATTCCTGCTTTTGAAGCAAAAACCAAATATTCAATATTGTATAATGGCTTGATTGAAAAATATTATGCCAATAAGAAAAATGACTATATGCAAGTTGGATCAATGGAAGATGCTACTACAACAGGAAACTGGGAACAGTAATTCTAAAACGCCAAGCGACAATAAATTTATAATTCACAGTAAATATTATTTACTGTTTGTTTTTAATATATAAATAACATCTAAAACACAAGAGCATATTTAGGAACTTTGTATAAATAAACTTGACTTTTTCATCTTCGATATTTTTCAAATTATATCGTGAAAGCTTTGCTATAGCCCTGCTATTTCTACGTTTTCCTCTGAATAATTTCAAAATGTCCCTGCTGAAAAGTTAAATCTTATTTATACAGTGTTCCTTTGTAATATTGAAATAACAAATCTACATTTTTGATTGTTTTTTTACTCTTCAACTTCGATAAAAATGCTCACCACAGCTTTTTATCTTGTTTAAGAACAAACTATCAAATCAAAATCTGAAGACTTAATTACTTCAACATTACATAGGTTTTTTGGCGTTAGCACACCATGAATTAACCTTAAATACTTGACAATTGACTGATACAACATTTACAATCCCTCTAAAGCTTAACATTCAAGCTCCTGGGTATCTGACCAAACATATTAACAACATTTCTAAAATCAATATGCTTCTTAAAGAAAGCGTACTTTCTTTTTGCACTATTGATGGAAATGATCAATTGACATTGTTAAGAAGCTATCAATTGCCTAAAAATCATTTGAATAATTTTGATGAAATTTTTGAACAATTGTTGGAAACAGATACCGTTTTAGCCAAACACAATAATGGCAACAATCTAACTTTTGCCTATTTTGATCCAAACTACTCTTTGGTTCCAAAAATGTTTTTTGATGAAAAGGAAATGAGTGTTTATTATCAGAAGGATTCCAACAAAAAATTAACAGAAAGTGAGCAGTTACTTTATAATAGAGTGGAACAATTGGAACACTTTAATGTTTTTTGTATTCCAAAGTCTATTTATACTGTGATTGACAAACAGTTTAATGCTACTTTCAAAAGCACTACTACAGCATTTTTGAATAACCTCATTCATATTTCCAGAAAATCAGAAAGCAATCTTATCCTTGCGAATGTAGGAAACCATTTGATGGATGTCGCTGTAATAAAAGACAAATCTGTTAGCTTTAACAACAGTTTTGAATACAATACTCCTGAAGATTTCTTGTATTACCTCAGTAATACTGCCCAAAGAGAAGGCATTAATCCAAAAACAGATACGATTATTTTGACAGGGAACGTCTACAAATCTGGTGGACTGTATATGATTCTAAGAAAATATTTTGAACATATCGAATTTGGGAAGAGAACTGAGAAATATCAAAATAGCCCAATTTTGGCAAATCTCGACCCGCATTTACATTATGAATTGTTTACTCTATAGGCAAAACTTTTATCCAAAAAATAAACAAAGTTTATATTTTGCCATAACCTCAATTGCTATAAAAGTTAAGCTCCTCTAGAGCTTTGGGATATATTGTTTGCTTGTCAATGATTTTTGAAAATGGCTGGTTGAATGATAGTGGATATAAAAATTTGCAATTAAAAAATTTATATTAGCTCCAGAGGAGCTCAACTTTTGTAGAAGAAGCAACCATTAAGATTATGATTTAAGCTCCAGCGGAGCGATACCTTTTATCTACAGCAGGCTTTTAGACAAAGATGTCACC
>JAHDGP010000086.1 GCA_020627525.1 Bacteroidota bacterium | reverse complement strand
AATGGGTACATCAATTTTACTCATCTGGGTATTCTCCTGAATCTTTTCCACTTTGTCCGCAACAACCTCGATTTCCTTTAGGGTAAGAGAAGGTTTTAGGTTCACGTTAAGCTCTTGATCTTTATTTAGATCAATCGTTACAATTTCTGGTTGATAACCTATATAGGAATATTGAAATTCGTAAGTTCCTTTGGGTAATGTCGCACTATAAAACCCGTATGTATTTGTGAGTGTACCTGCCGATTCAGAAGGAATAAATACAGTTGCACCAATGAGTTTCTCTCCTGTTTCTGAATCTTCTAAATATCCACTAACTGTATAGTTTTGTCCTGAAACAGACAAAGAAAATAGAAGTATCAGCAATAAAAATTTTTGCATAAAATAGATTCGTTTCAAATTTTCTTTTGAATTGACTTGCTTTATTAATACAAGACTCAAATATGTATAAATACGTTGTATATGGTTTAAAACTACAACGAAATAATTGATCGAATCGTTGAACAATCGAAATAAACTTTTGAATTAATTTTCAAACCTGTTATTTCTTTACTCTTCCGAACCTCATGGTTTTAAGCATCCAATCAGGTAGTGGTTTTTCTGGATCTCTATTTTTCAAATTTTTATACCAGCCTACTTTTTTTAATATTGGCAATTTATGTGTTTCCACAAACTCAATTAAAGTACCATCAGGATCTTCAATATAAGAAAAACGTCCCGCAGCTTCTCCCATATCAAAACTGTTATTGCTATCTACCGTAAAGGGGCAACCAAATGCTTCACAAGTTTCTTTCAAATTATCCATTCCATTCATATCAAAACACAAATGAATAAATCCTAAATCACCCCAAAATCTATTTTCGAATATTTTATTAGCTTTTCTATCTAAAACCTGAATTAATTCTATTTCACTGCTTCCCAGCATTCTACTAAATGCACCCATTCTTGGTTTAGAATGTTTCAACAAAACTCTTCTAAATGAATTGGTTCCTCCTGGCAAACTGGACAAATCCTTGAACTCACCTGATGCATCGTAAACCTTTTCATCATATCCCAATATTGTTTTATAAAAGGACAATGACTTATCTATATTGGAGACACCAATAGTCATTCCATATGCTCCTCCTGTTCCCATCTTTAAATCGGTGAACCAATCTTCACTTTCTACCAATTGAAAATAATTTCCATAAGGATCAGCAACAAAAAAAGTATCTTGTCCACCTGGATCTTTGGACATAAGCCCGACAATATCGAGGTTCTCTTGTTGGTATTTATCAAATGTCTCTTTTACATTCTTACATTTTATTTTGGCGACACCAAAACCCAAATCGCCTAATAGTATATCAAACGTTGCGGGTTGGGGCGTTCTAGAAGTGTATTGCCAAATCTCAAATCCTCCACCTCCTTGTAAATTCAAGGCTAATATAGCGTGCCTTTTGTGGGGCTTCCCTCCCGTATATGGCAGCATTAAATTTGCCTCTGCAGCTTCTTCAAAAACAGGGATGTCCGTTCCAAATGCTTTTCTATACCAAGCAAATGCTTCATGAACATTTGGAATTCCTATCCCTATTTGTTGAATACCACTTATGTTATATGACATTTTTCTTTTTTTTATTTATACTCAATTTTTTTGGGAATATCATATATTTCCAAAATGATGACACACACACATTAGACGCAATGAATTGCGTTTCTGCGTGAAATGATGACACACACATTAGACGCAATGAATTGCGTCTCTACGTGGGATTTACTTTTGGAACCAACCATCGAAAAATTGATGGGCTATATTGCTTAATTTTTACCATTAATTTTTCTGGAAAACTTCCAATAATAATCTCCTTTTTATTTTTTTCTATGGCATTCGCTATCTGTTTCGCACATTGTTCAGCCGAAATTCCTTTTGCTTGACCTTCATCCAATTTGTCCCATTTCTTTCCATCTTTTGTTAACGCATTTTTTGAAATATCTGTTTTGATCCTACCAGGACAAATCATTGTTACAAAAATAGAATCTTTCAAATGTTCAAACTGTAAAGATTCATAATACCCATGTAATGCGTGCTTTGAGGCAGCATAGGCTGTTCTTAATGGAAAACCAAACTTTCCAACCAAACTGCTTGTTACCGCTATATTGCCACTTTTTTGCTTGACCATTTTTTTCAAAACCAATTTCGTCAAAGCAATTGTACCAAAGAAGTTTACTTCCATTATTTTTCGATCAACTTCCATTTGTGCCTCAACTCCTTCAGCTCTTTGACTTATTCCTCCATTATTAAAAAGCAAATCTATACTATCCAAATCAGAAATCAGGTCTTCAATTTTACTTTTTTGGTTTTCTATTAGTGATAAATCTAAGGGGAAAATTATAGCTTCGACGCCTTGCTCTTCAATTAGTTTTTTGGTTTCATTCAATTTTGCTTCGTTACGAGCTGACAAAATAAGTTTTTTTGCTCCCCTTTTAGCAAACTCTATTGCACTGGCTCTTCCAATTCCAGCTGACGCACCAGTAATCCAAATTGTTTTATTCTTAAAATTCAAAATTAGCTTTTACAATGAAAAATTTGACAAACTTCAAAATCCAAGTTAGTTAAAAATCAACTTAGATAAATTGATATGATCAATTTATTTTCAACACTTTAAAAAAACGCATAAAAAAAATCTGGACCAATTGATCCAGATTTTTTTTATTATAAACATTGCTGGTATTGAATTAATAACAAACAATACATTTATTATTCCACCAGAAAAAACCATATCCAAAGCAACGCTCTGCATCTGTTATGTGTGGAATAACATCATATCCTGTTGGATAACATGGGGATGGTCTGCGCTCATCCATATTTACAACACTTTCATTATCGCAATCTTTATCTGTCGTAACTTGCATATTATCAACAGTTTGAACTGTATTTTCAAGCTGTTTACTAGCGTCTACTTCATTAACAAATGTGCTTTCTTTTTGACATGAGGTCACCAAGAAAAAAAAGATTGACATAGCAATCATGGAAGAAGTGATTGTTTTAATCATTTTCATAAGCTTAGTTTTTATTTGTTTCTCTTACTCTTTTATGGCTTTTCAGAATCCACCAAGTAGAATCATTTTGTTAAGGTGCACATTAAACATTAATTATTCTGTAGAGTAAATATACACAAATATTTCGTATATCATAATTTTCACTTCTTAATCATCTTACATTCAAGCACATTTTTAATAATTCGAAAGCCTACATCCAGCTTTTTACTTAAAATCGATTCAGGATGAAATTGAACAGCTTCTATTTGTAAACTGTTATGTCGTATTGCCATTATTGTATTATCAGAAGATTTTGCAGAAATTTCAAAACAATCAGGAATTTTTTTTGCACACAAAGAATGGTATCTTCCGACCTCAATTTTGGGTGGTAAACCTTCAAAAATTGTCTTTTGATCAACCCAAATTGAGTCTTTTTTTCCATGTTGTGGATTTTTTTTTATTAATTTTCCACCAAAAAATTCTACCAGGGCTTGTAAGCCTAAACAAACACCAAAAATTGGTATAGTTTTATAAGTTGCTTCAATAAATTGCATTAGGTTTCCCGACTGATTGGGAACAGACGGACCAGGTGATATAACTACCAGATCATATTTGTATAAATTTATATTAGAAACACTTACATTATTCCTAACAATATCTACCTGACAATTCAACTGTTTAAAATAATCAACAAGAATGAATGTGAATGAATCAAAATTATCTATCATCAAAACTCTACTCATAAAGCTCATTTTTACCACAAATCTGACATTTTTTTCGATTTTCAATACCAATCATGGTACTTTTTTTTGTAAAAAATAAATTTTTCAAGATTTTTTTTGAGACCCAAACAGGGTTTGGAGTCTAAAGTAGGTATTTCGGAACAACACATTAAATAATTTCAAAAAGATTTGCTTCTTTTGAAAAAAAACATTATGAATTGCAACTAATTTGTTCCCCGTGGCGTTCATAATACAAAACACCAAGAAATGAGACAGTTAAGAATCCAAAATCAGATTACGGTTAGAGAAGGCCCCGCTTTAGACAAATATCTTAATGATATTTCTAAATTAAATCCTCTTACTGCTGAAGAAGAAGTAGAATTAGCCATTAAAATCAAAGCCGGAGATAGAGATGCTTTAAATAAATTAACTACTGCAAATTTAAGGTTTGTTGTGTCAGTTGCAAAGCAATATCAGAACCAGGGAATGACTCTAAGTGACCTTATAAACGAAGGCAATTTAGGGCTCATGAAAGCTGCAAAAAAGTTTGATGAAACTAGAGGTTTCAAGTTTATTTCATATGCCGTTTGGTGGATTCGTCAATCTATTATGGCTGCCTTAGTTGAAAACTCTAGAATGATAAGATTGCCATTGAATAAGGTGGATTCTTATAAAAAAGTGAACAATACTTTGGTAAAATTTTTACAAAAAAACCAAAGAGAACCTAGTATTCATGAACTGTCAGAATTAACAGATATGAATGAGAAAGACATTCGTATGTTGCTGAAAATGAATACCAAACATGTATCAATGGATGCGCCAGTTGGTTCTGATGAAAGCAGCTCTCCAATGGCAGATTTGCTTGAAAATGAAAACAATGTACCTGATGACTTGCTGATGTCACAGTCTCTGAAAAAAGAGGTTAATAATGCTTTGTCAATGCTAAATGATCGTGAATCAGAGATTTTGAGTTATTACTTTGGTATCAAAAATGAAAGACCGCTTTCTCTTGAAGAAATTGGAGATTGCATGGGTTTGACGAGAGAACGTGTTCGTCAAATCAAAGAAAAAGCTATTCGTAGATTACGTAAGACTTCAATCAGCTCTGATTTGAAGGGTTATCTTGGATAAAAATTACAACTTAATTTTGAAAACAATTTTAACTGCCACTCTTTTAGAGTGGCAGTTTTTTTTTGGTTAATATTGCAGAATGAAATTAATAGCTCCTTCTATTCTCGCTGCGGATTTTGGCAACCTTGACAAGGATGTGGAATTGGTGAACAACAGCAATGCCGACTGGCTACACATTGATATTATGGACGGACGTTTCGTTCCTAACATTTCTTTTGGTTTTCCCGTTTTAAAAGCAATTCAGAAAGTTTGTACCAAACCAATGGATGTTCACTTAATGATCGTAGAACCTGAAAAATATATTGATCAATTTATTGACGCTGGAGTTGATGTAATTAGTGTGCACTATGAAGCAAGTAATCACTTACATAGAACACTTAATTATATTAAGTCAAAAGGCGCAAAAGCAGGCGTTGCTTTGAATCCACATACTTCTGTTCATTTATTGGAAAATATTTTAAGCGAAATAGATTTAGTGGTTTTGATGTCGGTAAATCCTGGATTCGGAGGGCAGTCATTCATTCCAAATACCTATAAAAAAATTCAACAATTAGATAAAATGAGAAAAGAGACCAACTCTGACTTTCTCATTGAAATTGATGGAGGTGTTTCAACAAAAAATGCAAAAAAACTTTTTGAAACAGGAGCAAATGTGCTTGTTGCAGGCAGTAGCGTTTTTAAATCTGATGATCCAATGTTATCTATTCAAGATCTGAAGAAAATTTAATACTATTTAAGATAATTTTTGATTTATTAGAGCCGTTAGTATATGATGCAAGGAAAAATATCTATCATTTCATTTATATTTCTATTCTTTTTTACCACTTCAATTGATGCGCAAAACATTCTTTATGGAACCATTACTGATGAAAATGGAAAACCTCTTTCAGATGTAAATATTGCTATTGTAAATAGTTCAATTGGGGATTTTTCAAATAAAAAAGGTAAATACGAATTAAATGTTGGTGATAGAAAAACCGTTAACATTCAATATAGTTTTGTTGGTTATGAGAATCAAAGGGAGCTAATTACTTTTTTTAACTCAAGAAAAGTTGAAAAAAACATCTCTTTAAAACCTGATAAAAACTTCATCAGTCAGGTTGAAGTAACGGCTGATAAAGATGTCAAACACAATCAGATTATACACTTAGATCCACTGCAAGTTGAAAAGCTTCCAAGTGTAACGGGTGGAATTGAAGCTTTAATAAAAACTTTGCCAGGAGTTTCTGCTAACAATGAGTTGAGTTCTCAGTATTCTGTTAGAGGTGGAAACTTTGATGAAAACCTGGTTTATGTAAATGACTTTCAGGTTTACAGACCATTTCTGGTTCGTTCTGGCCAACAAGAGGGATTGAGTTTTGTCAATTCTGATTTGGTAAAATCTATCGCTTTCTCAGCTGGTGGATTCGAATCAAAGTACGGTGATAAATTATCTTCTGTTTTAGATATAAAATATAAAAAACCAAAAAAACAAGCAGGTTCTGTCGCAATGAGTTTGATGGGAATAAATGCTCACTTAGAAGGTATTGGAAAAAATAAAAACTTAACCTATATTTTGGGCGTTAGACAAAGACGTAACAGCTATTTGTTAAACTCCTTGTCCACTACTGGAAATTACAATCCATTGTTTATTGACTTCCAATCATTTTTGACCTATAATTTGACGTCTAATTGGCAAATGCAGTTAATTTCAAATTACTCAAAAAACAGGTATCAATTTCAGCCTGAAGAACAAATTGAGAGAATTGGAAGTATTGTGAGTACCAAACAAATTAGAACTGCTTTTGAAGGGCAAGAAAGAGATACCTACGATTCATTTATGGGAGGACTTGGAGGCGTTTACACCTCTAATAACCAAAAAATGACGCTGAAGTTTTTATCTTCTATTTACAATACTCAGGAAATTGAAAGCTTTGATATTATTGGTGAATACTTTATTGGTGAAGTAGAAAGTGATCTTGGAAAAGAAGAGTTTGGTAATGTTGTTAGAGAGTCTGGGATTGGAACCTATCACGATTATGCTAGAAATAAACTGGAAGCAACGATAGCCAACGTTGCACATAAAGGATTTTTAGAAAAAGACCAACACTATATTAATTGGGGAGTGAAATATCAATTTGAAGATATTCAGGATAAAATCAATGAATGGCAAAGAGTGGATTCAGCTGGATTTTCGATAGGCTCAGATAATGGTATATTTTCTTCTGGTTATAATGACAGTGTTGTAGAATTGTTTTCTGTTTTAAAAAGTAATTTCAATTTAAAATCACACCGTTTTAGTGGCTTTTTGCAAGATACTTATTCTTTTGGAAAGAATGAAAACATGAGTTTGACGGGTGGTTTACGATTTAATTATTGGAATGTAAACAATGAATTTTTTGTAACTCCAAGATTTCAATTTGCTTGGAAACCAAAGTTAAAAGATACAGAGAAAAACAGATACAGGGACTTGACTTTGCGAGCCTCAACTGGTTTGTATTACCAATCGCCTTTTTATCGGGAGATGAGAAACTTTCAGGGAGAAGTAAATACTGATCTAAAATCACAAAAATCGGCTCACCTTATTGGGGCTTTGGATTACGAATTTAGGTGGGGAGAGCGTCCTTTTAAATTTACAGCGGAAGCCTTTTATAAGCAAATGTGGGATCTTGTTCCTTACGACCTAGATAATGTATTGATTAGATACTATGGGGAGAATGCGGCGAAGGGTTTTTCAACTGGTTTGGACATGAGAATCAACGGTGAGTTTGTGAATGGCACGCAATCTTGGTTTAGTTTGTCATTTTTAAATACCAAAGAATTATTGGATAATGACGACTATACATTGTATTTTAATAAAGATTCTCTACAAACTTATCCTGGAAGAGACTCGATAGCATATGAAGTTCAAGAAAGTTTGGGATACGTAAGAAGACCAACCAATCAGGCTGCAAATTTTTCTATATTTTTCCAAGACAATCTGCCGAATAATGAAAATATAAAAGGAAACTTAAATTTTGTTTTTGGTACTCCTCTACCCTTTGGTCCACCAAATCAATTGTGGAATCGTAACAAATTGAATACGCCAATATATTTTAGAGTCGATATTGGATTTTCCGCATTATTATTCGAAAGGGGTAAAAAAGAAATTGCTGAAACCAGCTTGATGAATAAATTTGAAAGCGTTTGGTTTGCTATAGAAGTTTTCAATCTTATTGACAGGCAAAATACGGTTTCTTATAATTGGATCAATGACTTCAATGGCATTTATTACCCTGTTCCAAACAGGTTGACTTCCAGGCGACTGAATGCTCGTTTGATTGTTAAGTTTTAAATATTAATGCGAGATTTTTTTTAATGCTATAATATGATTAATTATTAATGCGAGAATGCAGGAATGAGTCAATGCGAGATTTTTTTTAATTTCTAAAGCCTGAAGGGCTGACAATATTATTGCACCAATAATTAATAATTTTAAGAACTCCGAAGGAGTGACATTATCCTGTCCTCTGTCTGAGTATTTCCATTAAAATAAGGAGAGAACAAATGCAATTAAATTCTAATCTCTGCTAATGGAAATTGTTGTACCTTCAAACTTTTCTATTTCTGAAAATATATCTTCGATCTGAATGGCATCTTTTGCTTTAACAAGTTTTTGCAATTGTTTGAAATTTGACCTTATCGAAATTTTTCTACTATTAATTTGGGTGATATCCCATTTAAAATCACCAAACTCATTAACAATATCGCTTTTAGAAGTTTCTTGCTGCAATAACTTAACATCTTCATCAAATGCAATATAAAATTCAAAATTATCTGTAAATTGAAAATCCGAAAAATAAGTCAAATTACGTTTACTTGCATCAAACCCTTCTGAAATGATGTGCTTAAATATTTCTTTGGGTTGAAATGTGAGTTGGTTATTTTTAACTTTAAAAAATCCATCCAAATCATATTGAATTTGAAACTTTGAATCAAATGGAGCCTGCTTGTTATTCTGTACCGATTTAACATCAATCAAACTATCTGCCATTTCTCCAAACAATTTAAAACAATAACGATCATTGATAGAGCAATCTGTACATTTATTGTGCAAATACAAATCTCTTGAAAGTGTTGAAAATTGACCAACCAAATCTATTTTGGCATCAGCTAGAGCTTCGTTATTCTCAAAACTAAAATCACATTTTACCAGCACATTCCTAGCACTAATTTGATTTATTTCTTTAGAATTATAAAAAACAATATTGTCGTCATCAAAACGACTTTCAATGTTTTGTTTGAGCAACAATGTTTGTGCATTCAAAAGGTAAAAAGGCAATTCATTTAACCAATATCCGCCCGCACTCTTTTTAGCTTGTAAAAAATATGCTTCCCCATTTTCTTCAAAATAGTAATAATTCTGTTCTCCTAATACGGCATCAGGAAAATAGAAATTTAATTCCCCAATTCTATTGTCAACTAATTGTGCTTGATAAAAGGTTCCGACAGAACGATCAAGCATTCGTCTATAAAATTCTCTTCTACTTATTTCTCTTAGTTTATGACTTTTGATAAATCCAGCTAAATTTTCCAAACGGTTGTTCAAGCCTTGATAATAAGCACTATCATTCTGGTATTCAAAGTTTTCAACGACATAATTATGCCACTGACTAATTAAGTTAAAGGGTGTTTTGTTTTCAACTTGATCAGCACTCCACTTATAAAATTCATCCATGGCAATCTCCTTTCTACTGAACAAACTTTGAACAAAGACAGGTCCAATCTCTGACTTAAAACGATATTCTGGTCTTAATAAGTACTGCCAACTATATGGTTTTAACTCCTCTAAATCAACATCGGAATAAGACCCATATTCCTTATTGTGGCGATAATAAATTGCATAAGGTAATTCTTTGTAAAACTTTGCATTCGTTTCGTCAGTGCAGGCTTGCAAATTTTTCCATGTCCATTTTAAATGTATCTTATAATCAACTTCATCTTTTTCTTCTTCATGTGGATTGCCATTATTGTTAAATGAAAAAACATAGAATTGATTGGAAGGAAAAATAAAATGCCATTTAGAAGTTTGCTTTGCGATATCTGAATGAAAAAAGAACCTAAAACTATTTGAAACACCTAAATTTTCCCTATCAAAAATAGGGTAATAAGTAGAATAATGCACTTCCAGCACATCGCCGATTTCAATATTTTCCACTTCAAAATTGAAATCAAACAAACGATCTCTTACATTGTTCACTAAGTAAAAAGTTGTATCAATTTCATCAACAATACTACTTTCTTTCAATACATTGTTTGTATCAAAAAGCCTTGCTTCAAAATAAATAATTTCTGGTTTTAAGTTTCGCAATTTTTGCACACGCAAGTTGTGAACCAATGGATCTTGAAAATTATCCCAACTTGGATCAACAGATTCAGGCAAGGTAAATTTAGAAAATTTTTCGATTCCTTCTTCTGTCAAAAATTTTATCAATAACTTTTTCTTAATTATTGTTTTGAACGATCTATCGTAAATTTCCCATTTTATTTCTTCGTTTAAAACAACAGCGTCCTCAAATTTAAACAACGAATCCACCTCAGGAATATCAGGATTTGCCTTGTCCCACTCATAATTATACTTTCTGTATTTAGCATAATTTTGTGCGATTAGATCAAATTCATTAAAACCTATAAAAATTACAAGTAAAATAAAATACCTAAAACCTTGAAATTTCATTTGCTCCAGAATTTATAAAATTAAATATTCACCTACAATTTATAAATACTTAATATAAAAAATCAGGTTGAAATTTAACCAATGAATTATCAATTTATCTAAAAAAATTACATTGAAAAGACAATTTTCATTTTTTGACAAGGTTATTGGAAGTCATCACTTCAGTCCAATTATTTTATTTATTTTACGAGAAATATTATAAAATTTCAAAAAAAAGTTTAGGAAGCTTCTAAATGCTTGAATTTTTTACCTGTAAATCTGAATATCAAATATAACAATACTCCTAAGGCAAATAATCCCATTGCTATGTATTGAGCTTGTGACAGGTTGTATCCGAAATAATCGTATCTTGGATTCACTCTAATGGCTTCAATAAAAAACCTCTCCATTCCATTTAGCATTAGATATAGCGCAAACAACAAACCTGGATATTTTAATTTATTTCTAACTCCAATCAATATTAAGAATATCAGTACACCTAAAATAAACTCATAAACAGAGGTAGGAAAAACAGGTGGTACCAATTCAAAACAATAAGGACCAGTGCAATCAGCAATTTTCTCCCCTTCCTGTGCTACATTGTGTGGGTAACTATAAGACCAAAGCCAATCAGGTAAAAAAGACATCCAGCTTGGTTTGGTGTATGAATAGGTTTCTGCAATATATTTATTGGGACCACTTATTGGAATCCCCCAGTCTCCATCTCCTGAAAAGTGACAGCCTAATCTTCCAACAGCATAACCAATAATTAAAGTCGGTCCAGCCGCATCCATTAAACTTTTGATTGGAATCTTTTTTCTTAAAGAATAAATTATCACAGCAATGGCACCAAAAATTAATCCACCATAATAAGTCAATCCAGAAAAGGACATAAGGGAAGCGACAGGGTCTTGAATAAAGTTGTCCCAATCCTCCACACTTGCAAAAATTTTGGCTCCAAGAATTCCAGAAATTGCTGCAACAACCAGAATTTCGCTGATCATTTCATGCGGCCACATTGTTTGTTGAACCAATTTGGGTTCAGGCAATTTATTTTTACTTGATTCCCAATAGTACAGTAAGGCAAACAAAACCGCAAAGACAACTCCTCCAAGTATATTTCCATCTTTACTCAGTATAAAAAGTTGTGGGCTCTGAAACAACTCTGCCGAGTTTAAAAAACCATGCACTACTTTGTATCCAATCAAAAATCCAAAAAAACCATTAAATAGCAATCCAAGGATACTTGCCCCTTCTCCGATTTTCACTTCAGAAGTAATTCCTTGAACAATTCCCAATCGCTTCATTCGTAAAAAAGCACTCCTAGCAGCCAAACCACCAGCAATAAAGGCAAGGACCATAAAAAAACCAAATGTTTGAAACAGTTTTAAAAACTGCCAATCAATGCCAAAGGTAAATTTAAAAAATTCGTAAAACGAAGGATACATATTATAGGTTTAAACTATTGTCTCAACAGTCTGGTTAGCATTATTTTTTTCTAATATGGTAACCAAACCATCTTCATCAATATTACTTAATTTCAAGTTTTTTAACTGATTGCTCAGTAAAGGATCATAAGGATATTTCACTTTGATATAATTGTCTGTAAATCCATTTATAAATCCTGTATTGTTGGCGTCTTCAAATAGAACCTCTCTTGAGGTATTCAAATACTGCGTGTAAAAATAACGCTTTTTCTTTTCTGACAAAATTCTAAGCATTTTACTGCGTTTACTTCTTTCAGCCATTGGAACGACTGGTTCTAAATCCAAAGCTACTGTATTGTTTCTTTCGGAGTAAGTAAAAACGTGTAAGTATGAAACATCCAATTCATTTAAAAATTGATAAGTTTCTAAAAAGTCCTCTTCTGTTTCTGTTGGAAAACCGACTATAACATCCACACCAATGCAACAATGAGGCATTTTACTTTTAATGTATTCTACCCTGTCTTTATACAACTGTCGCTTGTATCTTCTTTTCATTAAAGCCAAAAGCCTATCACAGCCTGATTGCAGAGGAATATGAAAATGGGGCATAAAGCGATTAGAACTTGCCACAAAATCTATAATATCATTGCTCAATAGATTGGGTTCGATGGAAGAAATTCTAAATCGGTCAACTGGTACTTCAGTATCTAATACTTTTATCAAATCTAAAAAGCTCTCGGCAGATTTTCGCCCACCATTAAAACCTTTCCCAAAATCACCAATGTTTACACCTGTCAAAACGATCTCTCTTATACCTTGCTCTACAATTTCGTTTGCGTTTTTGACAACATTTTCAATGGTATCGCTCCTACTATTTCCACGAGCGAGCGGAATGGTACAGAAAGAGCAA
>JAHDGP010000085.1 GCA_020627525.1 Bacteroidota bacterium | reverse complement strand
ATCAATTTGATATTCAAGACTTGAAAAGTGGTATTTATTTCTTAAAAGTAAATACACCAGAAGGTCAGTTTAGTCAAAAAATCTCAAGACTTTAGAATGAATCTATCAACAGCTTAATTTTGATATTGAGCAATATTAAATGATGGTTTTATCAGCTATCATGGTACTTGGGTCCTTGGACTTTGTTCAAGGACCTTTATTTACCAAATTAAGTTAAACTAATAATTCCAGCAGATCAATAAATACCCCATTTCCAATAAAATCCCTGAGCAATTTTGCTCAGGGATTTTTATTTTTATACGAATTTGAATATTTATAAAAAAGACAAGATTGAGGCAGTTTTAGGTTTGATTTTTAAACAGTTAAAAAAAGTGTCACAGTCCAAGAAGGACTTTGGACGTTATATAAATCAGTTGTTATTGTTATAAAAATTGCGTAATTTAGAAGTAGAAACAATAAATACAATAGAAGAAATGCCTATTTTATTAGATATACGATAAAGAATTAAATTAACCTCTTCCATGTTCAACAATAATATTATTTACCAGGTAGATTCTTTTACCACTGAAAAGTTCAAAGGAAATCCCGCAGGTGTTGTTTTGTTAGAATCTCCTGTTTCGGTAGAATGGATGCAAAGTATCGCCTTAGAAATGAATTTGTCGGAAACTGCATTTGTACTAAAACAAGGTGACAAGTTTAAAATAAAGTTTTATACGCCTGCCAGTGAAATTGATCTTTGTGGCCATGCTACTTTGGCAAGTGCTCATATATTGTATGAATTAGGAATTGTTGAAAAGAGTGAGAAAGTAATTTTTGATTCAAATGTTGGAGATTTGACTATAAAAAATGAAGAAGGAGCTATTGTGATGAACTTTCCAAGTTACTCTTTAAAAAAGATAGAGGCTCCAAAAATGTTTAATGAACTTATAGGATTTCAACCTACTGAAGTTTTTGAAAGTGATTTTAAGTGGATTCTTGCGGTTGCTGAAAATGAAATGGATATAAGAAATGCGAAGCCTAAATTTTCGGAAATCGTAGAAAGAGACCTTGGGCATTTAATGATTACAGCAAAAGCAGATATGGAAGATACTGATTTTGTAGTTAGGTGTTTCGCTCCCATATTTGGTGTCAATGAAGATCCTGTTACGGGTTCAGCACACTGTGCGCTTACTCCATACTGGACGGGTAAACTGGGTCAGCGTGCGTTGCGGTCTTGCCAGGTTTCTGAGCGTACAGGAAAGCTCGAAGTTGAGATGGTTGGGGAGCGTGTTCAAATCAAAGGCAAAGCTATTACAGTTTTTAAAATCAATATTTTATAATCTCTTTCGGATGGATTTTAAGTGATAAGACCAATTCGGAAACCATTATATCATATTTAAAGGCATTGATAATTTAATGTTTTGAAAAAAAATATTTATACATGTTAATTTGATCTTATCACTTATTTGATTCATTGCTTTGAATAATACTGATTCCTATAAGCACTGCGCCATTCTGCTTGCTTGTTTTCGTTTAAAATAATAATGTGTTGATCTAATTGTTCTTTGCAATTAGAAGGAATCTTACTTTGTTTTGCTCCAATAATTTTTGCCAATTCAATAGCTGCTTCGGCGCAGGGCGAATTAGGTTGTACTTGACATAGTTTGTAAACTGCACGTTCCATATTTTTCTGAATGCCTGAATGAACCAAAACACTGCTTTCTTGAATTATTTTATCACAGACAAATTGTTGATGTGCTTGTAAAATTTCTTTTTCAAGTCTTTCTTTTTGATCGGCACATTCCGAATTGATATTTAGAAAATCTAGTGCCATTAGAGCCTTGCTGAATTCGTTGGCATTCTTTAAATCAGTAATCGCTTTAACAACATCATTGCATTTCGTAGTATTTAATTCAATGAAATATTCTTCTAAATATTTTTGAATATTACTTTTCAATTTTTTATCGCGACAAACTGTTTTTAAGCCATTTCTATTTGCATCACTTTTGTTGCTTCCCCTTCCTGAGACAGATGCTGAAAAGGTGATTTGTTCATTCAGTAATTTGTTGTCAAGTGTAAAACCAATTTCCATTTCGGTAATACTCACTGTTTCCATTCCCTCAATTATTTTGGTTTCTCCAAATTCAGCCGTAGGTTCAATGCTTATAAACGCATTATGAGAAATGATGTGATTATCATCCAATAAATTTTTAAAACATTCTTCTAAGTTTTTTCCATAGTACGAACTTTCAGTTAATTTAGCTTTGCTTATTTGAATGGCAATATTTGACTTTGTTTTTATGTCCACTTTATTCTGACCAAAGCAAAAAAGAAAGGGAATAATAACAATTAATAAAACAAGTATGTTTTTCATGATGGATCGTTTAAAGTGATGATCAAGGTATTGCCATTGACAGTTCTGTCAACATCAATGTCGCCCAAAGCTTCAATGTGTTTTCTCAATTTTACAGCAAACTTTGAAAGCCTGTAATTTTTGCCTTTGCCATCTTTCAATGGAATTTTTACTATGTCAAAGATCATTCTGGTTTCTGTCGCTCCTTGCATATGGAAATTACTTTTATAAGCATTTTCAGACATCCATTCTTCAATGATTTCGGACAATAAATAACCATCCTCTCCAAATTCAGTGTCTAAATCAAACGAAGCTTCTTCGCCCACGCCCAATTGGACAACGACAGTTCGACCATTTTCAATAATATCATCAAATTTTTCTTGAATGGTATTTAACAAATTGTCCGCTTCAGCTTCAACGGCTTTTTCGACGAGCTTTTCATATTCTTTTGTGTAAAATTTAGGAGAAGAAGCCACTTTGTTTGCCAAAGATTCACCAGAAAAAGCATCAAATGCCGTCATTATTACATTGACACTATTACCTGAATTGCTGACGTTTTTATTTGCTTCAACTTCAACATAAATATCTGCCCCAGATAATCCAATAACATCATCTTTTAATGTTTTTTGTTGGTCTTCCGTCAGTATTTCATTGTTGTTTAACTGTTTAAGTTTCGCACGAAAATCAATTGTGTTTACACCTCTTTGGTCAAATGCTTCTTTTACCTTTGTTATGGCTATCCTGACCAACTCATTGTGTTCATAAACTGAGCGAATACTATTTCCTTTTGAGGTAAAAGGAATCGCCATAATGGTTGGCTGAATAGTCAGCACTTCTTTTTTCTCGTCTTGTTTGAGTGCTTCTGTTTCAGTTGCATCCTGTCCGCAAATGCTTTGACTGAAAAATAACACCATTGCTATAAAAATATACTTTTTCATGATTGTCGTATTTTCTTGAAATTATCCTTTGACTATTGCTTACAATCCAAATTTCTTAATTACTTTTCTGTTTTCTAAATGCTTCCTCATTCCTTGTAGGTCAATTTCAATATATTGATCTATGAGGTAAGCGTGAAGATTGTTTGATTTGTTAGAAACAGAAGATTCAATGATGAATTTTTCATAGTCTCTTTGAATCAAAAACAATTCATAAAAGCGTTTATTGCTTCCAAGTGATTCTAATTCATTTGCTATAAATGGCGTTTCCTGATTGCTATTTGGAATGCCTTTGAATAACAAATTTTCCATTGCATTTCTTTCGGCAAATTTGGAACCCTCAGCAACAGTTGAAGCACTCGCGGTTGAAATCAGTTTAATAATATCTTGATCGTAGCCAACGCATTTCACTTGACCAGTTCTAGTGAACTGTATTTTAGTGACTGTTTTTTTTTGTGTACATGAGAAAAGGAGTACTATGATTAGGGGTAATAGATATATTTTATTCATTGATAAATACTATTTTGTGGTTATTGTTTATTGCTTCATTTAGTTCTTTCTTTCCTTTGAGAATATCAAGTATGGCAATTTGATCTGATTTGACCTCTGTTACCCAACTAGTGCCTAATTCTTCTTTTCTTTCTAATGTTTTATCGCCAACTTTCTCTTCATTAATTTTATATATTCTGTACCGTTCTCCTTGTTCAAAACCAGCTGGGTTTAATACTAGAACAGATTTTACTTTATCTTTTTTTGAATCTTCAACTTGCAGCATTTCAATATCCATCTCGAATAAGTTAAGAAACAGTCTAGTAATCATTTTTTTGCTAAACCCAATTTCACTTTTGAAATACTTCATCAGTTTTCCATCTTTGTTTGTTTTTGGTGTTTCTTCAAACATATTTCCAGTCTCTACATCTGTGCAAGTAATTTTTCCAGGTTCTGTTGAAATAATATATCTGACACCTTGTTGCTTTCCCTGAATGCTCTCAAGATTTAAATCTAAAAACTTATCAGCTTTTGTCAATTCTATAAAATGACTCAAAACTTTATCGTAGTTTCTTTCTATCAGTAGGATACTTGGAGAATTAGCAATTTTTTGCTCTAAACTAAATGCACAGAACATACATGCTTTATCAACAGCTACTGTTTGCGGTTTTGAAACTTTGTTGTTTAATTTTTTTAGTAAAATATCGCTCCTCGCAAAAAATACTTCTTGTTTGTTTTTTAAAGCTGAAGTTAATTTTTTTCCATAAAAAATACCTGACTTGCAAATACTGTTTTTTTCACTTGCATCTTTAACAAAAGTTCTATCAATTTTTTCTATGATTTTCTGAGTGCCATATGTAGAATTGGTGTAGACATTAAATGAACTCTTACTAGTAACATCATCAACCAAACCAGCATCAATTTCAAACTCTTTTATACGCTTTTTCGATAGCTGTGATTCATCAAATTTTACCATTTTAAAAAGACGATCATCGCTCACAGATTTTAATGGTGAAGAAACACCAGATGATATTTCCTCTTTAGCTTCTTTAACAGATTTCGCTATAAATGCATTTATTTCTTTGGCATACTTATCTCTCAATACCTTTACCCTCTTTTTGTATTCCTTAGGATCATCTTTCTTTAATTTTTCTGGATCAGCTCTAAATACAGATTGAAAAGATTTAATAAGAATTTCTTTGGATTTTTCTTTTTGAGGTTTGAAGTTTTCAATAAGTTCAATATTAGAAGTTGAAATGTCAATAATTTTATACAAATAATTATAATTAAATGTAGGTTTGAAATAAGCTTTGGTAACTTTGCCTGTCGTATCTTTTTGATATTTTATATCTGGCTCATCATTTATTAAGAGCAATGGTTTTATGAAAATAATTTTTTCTACAGGACGCGGATCTTCTAGGCTTTCTGTATATCTGAAATCTAGAACATTTTCCTTTTCTTTCCAATCATAAAATTGAAAAGACGAACGTTTAGATGTGTTTATTTCATTAACAAGTTCTTCAAGTAAGACTTTGTTTTGAGGATGTTGAAACTCTTGCCAATCAATTAAAACAGCAATACCAGGTTTTGTTTCTTGACCTACAATACTTAAGGAAAGTATTGTAAATAAAAATAGGGTGATTACTTTGCGGAACATATTGTTGTTAGTTTCTTAGAAATTTGCAATATAATTTTTTTTCAGCATCAAGCAATGCCTTTATTTCCTTTCCCCCTTTTCTAACTTGCACAATAGAAAAATTTTCATCTTCAACTTCTACAACATCTCCTATGCCTACTTGAAAGAATCTTTCAAATGTTTTTTCTCCTACTTTCTCAATTCTGGATTCAAGTATTTCAAACATAAATCCTTTCTCAATTTTTTGATTGGTTCCAGCTAAAATCAATAACTTTTTAACACTGTCCTTAGTTTTTTTGTCTAAACTTCTGACTACCTCATATTGTATTGAAAAACAAGATTTATTTATTTTTTGTACCAGTTTAGCACTGGTTTCGTTTAGATTTTTTACCATCCCAAAAGACTTATTGACTTTTTCTTTTGCTTCACACAGAATGGTTTTGGTAGCAACATCATAAACCCTTACAGAAATGCTTTTGTCTTCTTTGAAATACTTTGTGTGAATTATGTAATCAAAACCTTCTTCTTTTCCTTGTTCGACAATATATCCATCAATAAACTCCTCAGATTTTTGGCGTTCTTTTTCTTCTTTTATCAATTGAAACTTTGAATTGTCAATCACAATAAAACGTTCGTCATTGGTATAATAACTAACTATATATTGCGGGATCTCTCTTAACTTATCATCATTTAATTCTGAAAAAATAGCTGATAAAGATTCAGTAGAGTTTTTTTGAAATTGAGATTTATCAAAATCATAAACAGCAATTCGTTTTACATCAGATTCTTGACTGTGAACTTGTGTTAATGAGGAAAGAAAAATCAATACAATTATGAAAAGTGGGTAATGTTTCATTGCTGGTTGTTATTTCGTTTTACTAATGTAGTGAAAAAATGAAATAATACAATGAAAAGTAAAAAAAAGTTATTATCAGCTATTGTGTTTACTATTCATTTCTCTGACAGCTGTTTCAATTCCTTTAGGTGTCAGAGGATACATATCAATCAATTGTTTTATGAGGCTAATGGTATGAGAATATTTCCAATACCTTTGCGGCTCAGGATTGAGCCAAGCAATTTTTTTAAACTTTTTCTTTAATTTAAGATAGGTGTTTACACTGACTCTATCTAACTCATAAGGAGCCATTGCAGCATCCCCAATTACAAATATTCTATAATTTGGATCCTTGAGTAATAAACGCTCTATTGGAAAAGCTTTGCGTCTTCTCGAATCCGTAAAGACATTGTTGTAAATAGTATTGTGATAATAGTAAGTTTCTAAGTCGTGCGCAAAGCGAGTTTTCATTTTTTTAAACAACTCTCTAACGGTTCTAATGTATGGGTCCATAGAATATCCACCATTGTCAATTAGCAGAATTACTTGTAGTTTTTTATGTTGAATGTTTTTAATTTCTGGAATGAACAATCCACCCCTCTTAAGTCCTTTTTTAATTGTTGCATTTACATCTAACTTTGATTCGTTGCTTTCTTCTTCAATGCCCTTTAATGAAGCCAATGCCGCATCGACATTGTTGTCGTTAATGATAGCGTTTCTGTCTACGGGAAAAAATTTTCTATCATTGAGTACTTTTCTCGCCATTTTGCCGCCACCAGAACCGCCAACTCTTATGCCATTTTTAGCAGCTCCTCCATGTCCATATGGTGAAATACCGCCCGTTCCAATCCAATGACTACCGCCTGAATGTTTAGATTTTTGCTCTTTGGCAATCTGCTCCATTCTCTTCATTAACTCTTCTAAAGAAAGATCAGAGTAATCTGCCATTCTATCCAAATGACGTTCAGAGCCTTCGCCAGTTTCCTGATCAATATCGTCTTTTAAAAAAGGATCATCATTGTCATAAATTTCTTTTCCTGAAATAATCTCTTTAATATCATAGGAGGTTAAATGTACATCATCCAAAAACTTATTGACCAATTCGTCTAAGCTTGGTTCCTCTAAATCTTCATTGTTTTTTTCATAATCAGCTCTCCATTGACGAAATGTTTTGGAACGAATAATTGCATCATTTAGACGTTCCCCGTTTTGAATGTCTATTTCAAGAAAATATTCATAAAACGCTCTTGTAAATGGACCTAAATCTTCAGGGTTTTTAACAACAATCCCTTTCAATACATTAAAAATATCCCCCAAAGTTTTTACCAGTCCTTTTTGCATAGCTTTCCTAAGCAGCAGCAAGGTTCTAATGTCTGCTTGCAAATCATATTCTCTAAAAAAAGTAGGTAATGTTTCTAACATAGGTTTGAAATTAATAACTATTTACTAAACATATTTCACCACAGATTACACAAATTTACACAGATTCATAATTCATAATTCATAATTCATCACTCATAATTCATAATTCATCACTCATAATTCATAATTCATCCCTCCTAATTCATCCCTCATCCCTCAATTATTACTAATTTTTAACAAATCTGATTGTGTTTTAATAAGCGCACCGATGCCTTCTAGATCGTTTATTTTTTGAATGGCATCTGGTTTTGCAAATTGTTTTATGTATTTCAACCAGTTTAAAATTTCTCTTGTAGTTGGTGATCTTTCCAAGCCCAATTTTCTTAAATGATAGAAAACATCAATAGCTGTGTTTACTACATCGGTATCAACAGTAGGATGATGTTTGGCAATAATTTCTCTCATCGTATTGGCATCTGGAAAATGTATATAATGATAAATGCACCTTCCTTTAAATGCTGTTGGTAATTCTTGTTCTCTATTGGAAGTGATAACAATAGCGGGCATATTTTCTTCAGATACTTCAATCACTTCACCTGATTCTGGTAAAACAAATTTTCTATGACTTAGCGCATAAAGCAAATCATTCGGAAACTCTCTTGGTGCTTTGTCGATCTCATCTATCAATAAGACAGAATTGGGACTGCTAAATGCATTTGCAGCGGGACCTTTGCTTACATAATCAGCTAGTTTTTCTGGATTACGCCCTCCCGTAGATAATCGAGTCTCCAAGCCTTTCTCTTCTCTTTGTGCATTTAAAATTTCAACTTGCGAATCTCTTAAATATTTAACGTGGTCAAACCTTGCAACAAACTGTTCTATATTACTTTTCGAACCTACAGGATAAACAAATAGTTCCAAGTCTAAGTCAGCGGCATATTGGATGGGTAATTCTGTTTTACCCGTTCCTGGTTCGCCCTCAATAAGCAAAGGCATTCCCAAAACTCTCGACATATGGAAAGCTTGCGCCAGTTCTCTTTCACATAAATATTTTTCAGATCCAGTCCAAAATGTAGTATCAGCCATAATAAAATTCAATTTGTACAAAAATACTGAATGGAATGATTTATTTCTCCAATCGCATCCAATTATAATGGAAACTGCATTACAAAATGACTATTTGTTTTGGTTGAATTGTTAAATATTTATTTTTTATACTTATATTTTCTAAGAACTTGTTTAGAATTGAGGATTTATTTATATATGAGATGTATTTTTGAGCCAGATAAAGCTCATTTTTGAAGGAATAGCCGTAGCTATTGCTGAAAAAATAGCTGAAATATGGCTTAAAAAGACGCTCATATATTTAAATTCCTCAATTCTAAACAAATTCTAAATCTAAGTATCAATTCAGCGTAATTTATAACTAAAAGTTTATAATGATTTTTATCTTTAATAAGGCAAAAAACGCAGACCTCGAAGCGCTAAGGCGAGGTAGAAGAAAATCAAAATATGATTATCAAAACGGATCGGCAGCCGAGCTTGAGTTATTTTTGAGTCATTCCTAAACATATTCTAATTCTAAAGAACTTCGATACAAATGAAAATTCAAATTTCAAAGGCAAATCATTCTGATTTAGACACAATTGAGCGTATAGCTAGGCAGACTTTTATTGAAACTTATGCTAAAATGAATTCAAATGCAAATATGGAAATGTATTTAAATAAGGCATTTAATCAAAAAAAATTGGAAAACGAACTTGTTAATCCAGAATCAACATTTTATCTGGTGAAATCTGCCAAAAAAGTCATAGGTTACTTGAAGATAAATGAAGGCAATGCCCAAACTGAATTTGCTGATTTAGAATCAATTGAGATTGAAAGAATTTATATTTCTAAAATTCATCAAGGGCAAGGATTGGGAAGAGTTTTGATAGAAAAGGCAATTGATTTGGCAAAGTTTAAAGGAAAATCAAATATTTGGTTGGGTGTTTGGAGGCAGAACCGAAATGCCATTCAGTTTTATGAAAAACTTGGATTTGAAAAATCAGGCAGCCATGTTTTTGTCTTTGGTACCGAAAGACAAACGGATTATATTATGAGGAAAAAATTATGATTATAGTGAAACCGTCTATGGCATTGAGCCAATTTGAACTTCTGCTGGTCCCACTTTTGAACTGTTTGATTTCCAAATATCAAAATCTGTAACTTGAATTACTCCATCAAGGTTTCCATCAATGAGCAAGTAATCCATCAAAACAGCAGGGGTACTATTCCACAAATTAAAATCTGATATCTGAATAATCCCATCAGAATGATAATCGCCAGCAAACATCACATATTTATCAGCTACTAATTTTAGTTGGTTATCTGAAAAAGCTGATTCCATATTATTCGAAAAAGAATAGGAGAGCAAACCCAAATTTTGTATTGGATTCGCACTTAATACATCTAAATGATTTCTATGGCGAACGAGAATGTAGTAAGAATTTTCAAGAATTACATGGTCGAATGATAAAGGAGTACCTGCGGAACTTACAACTTTTCCATCTTCCAATAAAATACCTGCTTTTATTTCTACTACCTCAGTTGTTGCTGCACCAGTTGCACTTGGCAGTCCTTGCCTTATTTCGATCAATACCCAATCAACCATTTTGCTGGGTATGTTTGTTATTGAAGTAAAGCCTTCCGTTCCAGGATAATTATAGGGGGGAACGTTATAAGGTTGTGAAAGTGGGATCAATGACTTGTCTAATAAGTTGGTTGTCATTAATCCAGTCGAAGGATCAAAGGCTCCTTCTAAAAATACGTTTAGGTTTAACTCAACCTTTGATTGAATTGGGGCGATTAGATCATCTTGAGAAGATACATAGTTGCTATATAGAATTGAAAATATTAGTATAAATGGGAATATATTTGGTTGAACCATTTGAGATTTGCAATTTATTAAGTCAAATTTGTCGTTAAAATTACATAAAAAAGTTGTATTTACTAATAAATCTGACTTGATTTTTAGCCTTTAGTAACTTCTTTAAGAATTAGCATATTCATTGCATTATTTTCAAGCCCTTTTATATTTTTTTGTTTGAAACGTAATACTTCATCATAAAACAACGGGACAACTGGTGCTTCTTCGATCAAAACTTTGTCCAATTCATTGTAAAGAACAAATCTTTTCTCATTGTCATTTTCTAATAATGCTTTTTGATATAACTCATTAAAACGGGAATTATCAAATCTTGTATAATTTGGTGGAGCAGGGTATAGACCATATAAAATTGTCAAAAAACTTTCAGCATCAGGATAGTCAGCAATCCATGAGGCACGGAAAAAGTTGGTTTCGCTTTTAGACATTTTTTCTCGCAAACTTGCAGGTGGCATTTGTTCTAAGCGGATATTAATACCTATTTCTTTTAGTTGTTTTTGGATAAATGTACATAAGTCAATATAAGAAGCTGTAGTTTCCAGTAAAATTTCAGGAACTGGGTTTTTACTAGAATATCCTGCCTCTTTAACCAATTCCATTGCTTTGTCGGGATTGTAATTGTATCCTTTAACCGCTTTGGGATTAAATGAAGGTAATCCTTTTGGGACAAAACCAGCAGTTGCGGGAACGCCAATATTGTTTCTTAAAAAACGAACCATTTTAGCTCTGTCAAAGCCGTAGTTGATTGCTTGTCTGATTCGTTTATCTTTCAGTACTGGATTTTTTTTATCATCCATCAAAAAACCGAGGTATTCGGTGTTTAGATACGGTGATTTGTCCAAAACCATTTTAGAACTTAAATTGGGTTTTAATTCGCCATCTGGAGTCAATAAATCATCTTTAAATGAAGGATCAATACCAGATATTAAATCTATCTTCCCTTTCATAAATTCAAGATACGCAGCTTGTTTGTTTTCATTGATTGTAATTTTTACGCCATCCAATAAAGGCAGTTGTTTCCCATTTTTACTTTCCCAATAATCCTCATTTTTTTCGAGAATAAGCATATCACCTTCTTTCCATTTTTTTAATTTAAACGGACCAGTACCAACAGGATTAGAACGGAACTCCTTGGCATAATGCTCTGCTATCTTTTTAGATACAATTGAGCAATATTGCATTGATAAAATACCTAAAACAGGACGAAATGGTTTTGTCAGTTTTAATTGAAATGTGTGTTTGTTAATAGCTGTAAATGCATTGTCCTTTTCCACCTTGTCACTAAAAATCCAAGCACCTGGAGATGCCACATTGGGGTCAAGAATTCTATTGAAACTGTAAACGACATCTTCAGCTGTCATTAACCTTTCTTCTTCAGACTGAAACAATTCGTGTTGGTGAAATTTTACATCTTTTCTTAAGTGAAATGTATATGTTAAACCGTCATCACTTGTTTCCCAACGCTCTGCAATGCAAGGCAAAATATTCAACCCATTGTCTATTTGTACCAATCCATTAAATAATTGATTGCCAATCCACATAGTAGCTTGATCTTTTGAAAATGCAGGATCAAGAGAGTTTACAGAAGAAGGCTGGTTGTATTTAAAAACACTGAGTTCATCGACTGAATTATTAATATTTTTTTTATTAGATGTATCCGTTTTACAAGAAAATATTAACAAGGATATAGTTAATAGTAAAAAGCAAAATCCATTCTTCATATTTAATAATTTATATACCTAAATGATGAGACCAATTTAAAAACCATTCAATTATACATCAAGCTGTTGGCAATCCTATTTTTTATAAAAATTAATTATACCTGTTAATTTGATCTTATCACTTGCTTAGTTAATAGCATTTAGGGGTTAAGATACTACTTTTCTGTCATTAACTGTTTAATATATTTAACGGGAGCGCTTCCATAGCTCAAAAATTGGGAGTGGAATAATTTTAAGTCGAATAAATCAGGATTTGATGCCTTTACACTTTCTCTAAAGTCATAAATTTCACTAAGACCAGTGTAATAACTGCACAATTGCACTTGTGTAAGAGCAACTCTTTTATATTTTCCTTCGGCTTCTGTTTTTTGTTGAAAAGCCTCATTTGTCAATAAGTCCATGACTTTGGCTTGGTCCCATTCTCTTGTATGAACTCCAATATCAATAAGGGCGTTGCATATTTCACGAAGGTTCCATTTGTAGTACATTAACCACATTTCAGGTTCATCATTTCCATAGCCTTCTTCTAACATCATTCTTTCTACATAACATGCCCAACCTTCAATCATTGTCCCATTTCCGAATAAACTTTTTATCAGACTTGGCGAATTATTTGCATAAACCAATTGGGTATAATGACCTGGAATGGCT